>NZ_DKJX01000090.1:6581-6785 GCF_002454935.1 Massilia sp. UBA6681 | reverse complement strand
CGGCCATGATGTCGGTCACGCGCGCCACGCTCGCCAGCACGTCCTGCATCGTGACGCCGGCGTCGGCCACCAGCTTGCCGCCTGCTTCGACCTCGCCGTTCGACGCGTCGATGAGCTGCTTGATCTCCTTGGCCGCCGCCGCGCAGCGCTGGGCAAGGCTGCGCACCTCGTTCGCGACCACGGCGAAGCCGCGGCCCTGTTCGC
>NZ_DKJX01000090.1:4602-6371 GCF_002454935.1 Massilia sp. UBA6681 | reverse complement strand
TCTGCTGCGAGGCGCTGGCGATCTGTTCGGCGCCCAGGCGCACCTTGCCCACCACGCTGGAGAGGCTGGCGCCGACGCTGTTGATGGCTTCGGTCAGCAGGCCGATCTCGTCGCGCCCGCGGCTGTCCATGCGCGCCGTGAGGTCGCCCTCGGCGATGCGCCGGGCGACGTCGCGCACCTGCGCCAGCGGACGCGCCACGCTGGCGCGCACCACGGCGTACAGGAGCGCGGCCAGCACCGCCAGGGCCAGCAGGCCGGCCAGGATGAAGCGCTGGCGCAGTTCGGTGGAGGCCGCGGTGATCTCGTCGCGGTAGGTGCCGCCAGCGATGATCCAGTCCCAAGCCTTGATGTGGGTGTAGGCGACGAATTTTTCGCGCGCCGCGCTTTCGCCAGGATTCTGCCAGTCGTAGACGATGCTGCCGTTCTTCTTGTCCAGCATCTCGCGGATGAAGGCGCGCCCGTCGGCGGCGCGGCTGTCAAGCAGATTGGCGCCTTCGCTGCCCGGGTGCACCAGCAGCTCGCCGTAGTGCTTGCCGGGGGCGGCGCTCAGCACGTAGAAGTAGCCGGACTGGCCCACCTTGAGCGCGCGGATGCGGTCCTTCAGCAGCTTCATGTCTTCCGTGATGTCGACGCCCACGTAGAGCACCCCGACCACCTTGCCGGCGGCGTCGCGCGCCGGCTCGTACTGGGTGATGTACTGCTTGCCGAACAGGGTGACCAGGCCGATGTAGCTGCGGCCCTCGCGCAGCACGGCATAGGCCGGGCTGTTGCGGTCCAGCGTGGTGCCGACGGCGCGTTCGCCGTTTTCCTTCTTGACCGAAGTCGTCACGCGCACGAAGTCCTCGCCATCAAGGGCGAAGATGGTGGCGTTGCCCCCGGTTTGGGCGGTGAAGCTGTCCGGCGCGCCGAAGTCGAGGTTCAGCACCTTGCCGTCGAGCTTGAGCGTGGGCGTGGGCTTGCCGCCGATGTCCACGCTGGTCGCCGGGTCAAGCTCGAAGCTGCCGGGCAGGCCATGGCGGAAGATGCGGCCGAAGCTCGCGGCCGAGCTGCTGACGCTCTTGTTGAACATCTCGACCGTGTTGGCCACGCTGCGCAGTTCGCTCGTGACGCTCTGGGTCGCGCGCTCCTCGAGCATGCGCGAGGTGGCGTAGGTGATCGTCGCGACCAGCGCGGCGATGATCGCGGCCGTCAGGACGAAGGTAATGGCGCTGATGCGGGTGCCAACATTCCAGTTGGCGGGATGATATCGGGAGGAGGGCATGAGGCACACTGGATATGGAACCAGAGGCATCATACCGTTGTAACTTTCCGTACCGCAACAACATCGGGTCGAAAACCGCCGTGTGCACGGCTGCGCCACAACACAGATGCTGCATTGGCAAGCAATCCCGATGCGCTTCTGTCATCAAAGCTTGCCGTGCCAATACGCCGGCGGCCGCGCGCCCGGCCGCAAGCTCAGGAGGCCTGCTGTTCGAGCGGCGGGTGGGCCTGGAACTGCAGCGCCGCCAAGTTGGCGTACACGCCGCCGTGGGCGACCAGCGAGGCGTGGGTGCCGGCTTCGACCACGCGGCCTTCGTCGAGCACGATGATGCGGTCGGCGCGCTGCACGGTGGCCAGGCGGTGGGCGATGATGATGGTGGTGCGGCCGACCATGGCCGCTTCCAGCGCGCGCTGCACCAGGCGCTCCGACTCGGCGTCGAGGGCGCTGGTGGCTTCGTCGAGCAGCAGCAGGGGCGGATTCTTGAGCAGGGCGCGCGCGATCGCGATGC
>NZ_DKJX01000090.1:338-4358 GCF_002454935.1 Massilia sp. UBA6681 | reverse complement strand
CCACGGTCTCGCCGGCGGCGATGTCGAGCTTCAGGTGCGACAGCGCCGCGGTATCCAGGCGCGAAGGATAGCTGAAGCTGACGTCGTCGAGCGTCACGCGCGCGCCATTCGCAAGCCGCGGGGGCAGCGGCCGCGGATTGGCCGGGTCCTGGATGTCGGAGC
The DNA here is from genome assembly GCF_002454935.1 of Massilia sp. UBA6681. Taxonomy (NCBI): domain Bacteria; kingdom Pseudomonadati; phylum Pseudomonadota; class Betaproteobacteria; order Burkholderiales; family Oxalobacteraceae; genus Massilia; species Massilia sp. UBA6681. The sequence continues at coordinate 4,196 of NZ_DKJX01000090.1, read as the reverse complement.
GCGCCGCGAGCAGTTCCAGCAGGCGCTCGGTGGCGCCGGCGGCGCGCTGGGCTTCGCCCATCACTTCCGACAAGGCGCCGACCGAGCCGGCCACGATCGAGGCGTACAGGATGAACTGCCCGAGGTCGCCCCCGGTCATCGTGCCCTCGAGCACCGCATGGGCGCCGAGCCAGAGCACGAACACGATGCTGCCGAACACCAGCACGATGGCCAGCATGGTGAGCGTGGCGCGGGCGCGAATGCGCCGGATCGCGGTCTGGAAGGCGCCTTCGACGGAGGTGCCGAAGCGGCCGGCCTCGATACCCTCGTGAGTGAAGGCCTGCACGGTGGGCATCGCGTTCAGGATCTCGCCCGCCAGCGCCGAGGCGTCGGCGATGCGGTCCTGCGAGTCGCGCGACAGCTTGCGCACGCGCCGCCCGAACAGCACGATCGGCAGCACCACCAGCACTAGGAGGCCCAGGATGATCGCGGTGAGCTTGGGGCTGGTCACGAACAGCATGACCAGGCCGCCGATGAACAGCAGGGTATTGCGCAAGGCGAGGGAGATGCTGGTGCCGACCACGGTCTGGATCAGCGTGGTGTCGGTGGTCAGGCGCGACAGCACTTCTCCGGTGCGCGTGGATTCGAAGAATTCGGGACTCTGGTGCACCACGTGGCGGTAGACGGCGGCGCGCACGTCGGCCACCACGCGCTCGCCCAGCCAGGACACCATGTAGAAGCGCGCGGCGGTGGCCACGGCCAGCACGGCGGCCACGCCGAACAGGGCCAGGAACACGGCATTCACGTGTTCGATGTTCTGGCGGCCGGCCTCGGCGCCGAAACCGTGGTCGATCATCTGCTTGAAGGCGGCGGGAATCGCCAGCGTGGCGCCGGCCGCGAACAGCAGCGCGATGCCGGCCAGGACGAACTGGCGGCGGTAGGGCGCGAGGAAGGGCAGCAGGCCCTTGAGCGCGGCCAGGCTGCCTTTGCGGGAGGTGTCGGAATCGGTAGTGCCGGTGGAGCGGGAAGTCATTGTCTCGGGCGGATTGTTCTTCAATGTTCTGTTCTGTTCAAAGCTTCATCGGGCGCACGTAGCCCGTCATTTCCAGGTAGCCGCGCCCCAAAGGCTTGCCGTCGCGGCTGACCGTCACCGCGCCTTCCCAGTACACCGCCCCGGTCGAGCGGCGCGAATCGAGTTCCTGGTCCTGCTGCAGGGGAGTGAGCTGCCAGCGCAGTGCACCGGTGGCGACATCCTGGGCCACCGGGTACTCGGCGCCGGTACGTGGCGACTTCCAGCGCGCGGTGGGCGTGAAACTGACCTGCTCGGGCGCGTAGCGGGTCACGCGGCCCGCGGCATCGCGCACGGTGGCGTGCGCCCATAGTTTACCACCTTGCCTGCTGTGAATCTGGAAAGCCATCAGGGCGCCGCCATCGATGAGGTTCACACCGATCCAGTCCCAGCCGGTAGCCTCCGGCTGCAGCGCTTCGCTCGACCATTCGTGATCGAGCCAGGCGCTGCCCGTGACGGCCACGGGCAGGCTGCCGGCGCGGCCGACCTTGCCGCTCACCTTCAGCTGCGGCTCGCTGTAGTAATGGCTGGCATGCTGGGGGCTGGCGCCCTTGCGCGAATAACCGCCTTCGCCCTGCACCAGCACCGGCTGGGTAGGCTGCAGGCGCAGCTCCAGCGTCAATTCGCTGGAGCGGATGGTGACGCGGTAATGCCCTGAGCTTTCGCGCACCATGCGCCAGTCGTCGAGCTTGAGGTCGGTGTTGCCGGTGCGGGCCCAGGCCAGGCCGAAGCCTTCGCGGGCGCTCTTCTGGTCGTGTACCAGGCGGCCCAGCGCCGGGTCGGACAGGGCTGCGTGGCCGATCACCAGCTGGCGCGGGGCAAACGCGCTCGGGTTCCTCGGGTCGTGTTCGGTGCGGCTGCGAAAGAAGGTGACCTGGAAGCCGAGCGGCTTGCGGTCGGGCGTTTCGACCCAGCCGGTGACGTACCACCATTCGGTGCGGAATTCCGGATGGGCGCCGAAGTCGCGCGGGAAGGACAGCGTGGTGCCGGGAACCACGGATGCGAACTGCGGCGGCTCGGCCCGGCCCCACTGCGCAAGGAACAACAGCACAACAAACACCACTAACCGCATTACCAATCCTCCCTGACCGCGCGTACCGGACCACCCGACAGCGCATAACGTCCCGATACCAGTGCCGTCAGGATCGAGGCCCCGACCAGCACTGCGGCCACGCTCCCCAGCAAGGTCCACGGCAGGTGCAGCCCCATTGTCCAGTGAAACGACTGCGGGTTGACAACATAAACCAGGATCAGGCTGATGACCAGCCCCAGCGCGAAGCCGCAGGCCACCCCGAGCAGGGTGAGCAGGCCGCCTTCGAAGGCGAGGATGCCCAGCACCCGGCCGCGGGTGACGCCGACGTGGCGCAGCATGCCGAACTCCTTGGAGCGTGCCAGGGTCTGGGCCGAGAAGCTGGCCGCCACCCCGGATAGCCCAATCGCGATGGCGATCGCCTCCAGCAGATAGGTCACGGCAAAGCTGCGGTCGAAGATCCTGAGGCTGGCGGCGCGGATCTCGCCCGCCGACATGGTCTGCAGCGCCGCTCCGAAAGGCAGGGCGCGCACCGCGCCTTCGAGCTGCCCGGCGCTGCTGCCGCGCGCCGCGAACAGGGCGGCGTCCGTGACTTCGCCTTCGCCCGTCAGGGCCCGGTAGTCGGCCAGGCGGATCACCACCGAGCCGGCCTGGTTGGCGTAGTCGCGCCACACGCCGGCCACGAAGAATGTCGCCTGGGCGCCCCCGAGCGGCAGCGTCAATGTCTGGCCGACGCGCACGCCATACAGGTCGAGCATGGCTTCGGACACCCAGGCCGGCCGCGCACCGCTCGGCACCGGCGCGCTTGTGCCCACCAGGTACAGCAACTGCCCGGGATCGCGCGCATCGATGTCGCGCGCGATCACGACCACGTTGGGCCGTTCGGGGGACAAGGAAACGGGTCGGGTACGCAGGAAGTGAGCCTGGGCGACGCCGGGCGTGGCGCGCAGCGCCGCCTGCTGCGCGGGCGTGAGGAAGCCGGTATTGCCGCTGCTTGCCGCCCGGACGTACAGGTCGGCCGGCAGGATGTGCCCCATCCAGTCGTCCACCGAGACCCGGAAGCTGGCCACCATGATGCCCATCGCGACCATCAGGCTGAAGCTGGCGAGCACACCGCCCAGCGCGATCGCCGCCTGGCCCGGAGCATTCGCCAGGCGCGACAGGGATAGCAGCAGGATCGGCGGCGCGCGCCGCGCGCGCAGTAGCAGGCCTTCCATGCGGCGGAAGGCCTCCGCGGCCAGGCGCGGCATCAGGCCGATGCCGCCGATGAGCAGCAGGGCGATCGATAAGTAGCCGAACAGGGGCAGCTCGAACACCGGCGGCGCGAAGGCCAGCACCGCGCCCAAGGACAGGCACAGCAGCGATGGCCAGACCCGTGCCAGGCCCGACAGCGCGGCTTCGTCGGCGCCCGACTTGATCGCCACCGCCGGACGGGCGTTGGCCGCCTCCAGCGCCGGCGCCAGGCAGCCGAGCAGGGCCACGCCCAGGCCGAGCAGGAAGAACACGGTGGCCGCCACCGGCGTGAACTGGACCTGCGGGCGGATGCCGGAGAAGTAACCAGCGCCCAGGTCGCCGCCGAAATAGGTGAGGGCCAGGGCCGCCAGCGCGTAGCCGCCCAGGATGCCCAGCGCCGCGCCGAGCACGCCCAGGCTGGCGCCCTCGAGCAGCACCTGGCCCAGCAGCCCATTGCGCTCCAGGCCGAGCACGCGCAGCAGCGCGAACTGGCTGCGCCGGCGCATCACCGACAGCGCCTGGGTCGAGAACACCAGGAAGGCGCCGG
>NZ_DKJX01000090.1:0-249 GCF_002454935.1 Massilia sp. UBA6681 | reverse complement strand
GCTGCGCTGGAAGGCGGCGCGGTCGACCCCGTCGCGCAGCTTGAGGTCGACCCGCGACAGGCGCCCCAGCTGATTGAAGCGCCACTGCATGGCGCCGATGTCCATCACGGCGATGCGCTGGCCTGCGCGCGCCCGCTGGACCGGCCCGGCCACGCGCAGCCTTACGTCGCCGGTGCCGGCGCGCAGCACGAGGGTGTCCCCTGGCCGTTTTTGCAGCCAGGCCTGGGCGGCGGGCGACAGGAACAGGGC
>NZ_DKJX01000050.1:25865-45875 GCF_002454935.1 Massilia sp. UBA6681 | reverse complement strand
CGGATCGAGCGCGGCGCCGACCGCGCCGCCCAGCCCGTTGCGCTCCAGCGCCGCCGGCCGCGCCAGGCTGCGGTGGCGGCCGACGAATTCGCGCCGGTCGCAAGTGGACGCCACCTGGGGCGCGTCCAGGTGGAAGAAGCCGAGCTTGTCGCCAAAGCCGTCGCCGAAGGCATTGCGCGCCACCAGCGCGCCGCTGGCCACGTCGACGCCCGTGACGACCTGCAGGCCGGGGTTGGCGGCGGCATCGTCCATCCACCACTGCACGTAGCCGGTGACGGACAGGCGGCGCGGCGCGCTGGAGGCGTTGTGCAGCTTGATGACCGCATACTTCAGCGGTGCCCCGGGCGCCACGAAGCAGCGCAGTTCGGACCCGATGCCGTGCGCCACGTGCTCGAACAGCGTATAGCCGAAACCGTGGCGGGTGCGATAGGGCTCGCCGGACGGCATCGGCCAGGGCGTTGGCGACCATGCGGCGCCGGTGTCCTCGTCGCGCAGGTAGAAGGCTTCCCCCTGCGGCGCGCTCAAGAGCAGCGAGCGCCGGCCGCACCAGGTGCCGCCCGGGCCGGTCTGCGGCAGCACGGCGCCGAACACGCCGTTGGCCAGGGCGTTGTCCCATGGCGCGGTCGATGCCTCATCGCTGCGGATGAGCAGTTCGCGCCCGTCCCGGGAAAATCCCTGGTCGAGCTGGTGCGCCTCGGCATCAGGCAGGCGCGCCTCGCTGGTCCAGGGCGCCGGCTGTTCCTGGGCCGCGAACGGCGCCGGCAGCGCGGGCAAGCCTGGCGCCGCGCGGCGCAATTGCTCCAGCAGGCTGCCGCGCTCTTCGAGCAGCAGCACCTGCGCCGCCGCGCGCAGCAGGATGCGGTCTTCCTGCGGCACCTCGGGCAGCAGGTGGACGTGGATGCCCTCCGCCTCGCCCGGCGTCAGCGCCGTGAGCTGGTCGAACACGGCGCGGCTCTCGCACAGCACCAGCAGGTCGGCCTCGAAGCCGCGTGCACGCCAGTAGCCATGCGCCTGCAGCACCTCGCGCGCTAGATCGCTGTCCGGGCCGGGCTGCAGCACCAGCAGCGGGCGGCTGCCGTCCACGCCGTAGGGACGCAGGGCGGCGCGTCCGCGCACGTTGCGTTCGATGACGCCGGCGTCTGCCCTCAAGCCGGGCACCGGGTCGAGCAGGCAGCCGGCCAGGCGGTTGTAGAGCTGGGCCTGCGCCACGCTGATGCCGGCCGCGCGCAGGAAGGCCTGGCCGTGGGTCCAGGCCGCCTCCACCGCCTGCCCTACCGCCTGGGTGCCGGCATAGCGCGCAGCCAGTTCGCGCGCGGTGGCGGGGGTCGGGGCCACGCCCAGCACCAGGTCGATGCCCACTTCCTGGTTCGGCGCCAGCGTGATGCTGCGGCGGATCGCCAGCGCCGGCCGGGAAACGGGCGACGCTTCGTCAAACGGCGGCAGCGCCGCAAGCGGGTCGCGGCAGGCGGCGCTGTATTCCGGTGCGCCGGCCTCGCCGCGCACCGCCATCAGGTGCAGGACGGTCGGCGCGCCCGGTCCCAGGGTGCAGAGCATGGCCAGGGTCGGCGCATCGATGCGCAGCTGCGCCGCATGCCCTTCTTGCGCCAGCAGCGCGACCTGGCTCGTCACTTCCAGCGTGCGCGGTACGGCGCCCCGGTTGTGGATGCGGATGTGGCGCAGCTCGATGTCGTCCTCGGGCGCCACCACCACCTCGCTCACGATCGCCAGGCCGCGCTCTTCGCGCCGGAAGCTGGCGCGCCCCTCCGCGAACACCGCTTCGTAGCGTTCCGGCTCGCCGTAGATGGGCGCCAGCGTGGGCGACCACAGTTCGCCGGACGCGCTGTCGCGCAGCACGCAGGCAAGGCCGCCGCGGGCGCCGAGCGGGTCCGGCTGCCAGCGGGTCAAGAGGAACTCGCCCCAGCGGCTGTAGCCGGCGCCAATGCTGTCCACCAGCACGTGGTAGCTGCCGTTCGACAGCAGCTGCACGTCCGGCGTCGACGTATCCGCGCGGTCGATGACCCGTCCCTGGGCGGATCCCGGGTGCTGCGGCGCGCTGTCGTAGGCTGTCCCAAGCGATGCGCCGCTGGCCGGCACCGGCTCCTGCAGCAGCGGCAGGGCCGCACGCAGTTCCGGGTCGAGGCGGAAGCGGCGCTGCATCGGCGCCCCGTGCAGCAGCTGCAGCAGCGCGAGCAGGCCCATGCCCAGGTGGCGGGTGGCGACGACGCGCACCACGTGGCGGCGCTCGCCGTGCGGCAGCCTGCCCGGGGTATGGTCGACCGCATCGAGATAGCCGTAGTCTCCGGCCAGGCCTTCCTGGACCATGCGCTCGAGGTTGGCCAGGGCCTGGGCCGGCGCCACCGGCAATGCCAGCATGGTCGCATACGGCGCCGCCACCAGGCCGGCATCGGCGCTGCGCTCCAGGCTGGCCGCGGGAATGCCGAAGCGGGCGAACTGGAACAGCAGCTGGGCGTCGACCGCGTTGCAGCTCGACTCCGAAAAACCCCAGGGCATGTCGTGACGCGCGCCATGCGCCGCCTGGGCGCGCACGGCGGCGCGGGCGGCGTGGTCGAGCAGGGTCTCGCGCCAGGCCGGCATCAGGAGCTGCGGCGCCAGGTAGTCCGACAGGCTGCCGGTGCGCGACAGCAGCAGCTGTTCCGGCCCGGCGATGCGCAGCGGTCGGCCCAGCGCCCACCAGTGACGCTGGCCGAGCTGGCCCTGCGCCACCGCCAGGAAGCTAGCCATGCGGCTGTCCGAGGCCAGCAGGTCGTAGCTGCCCGTGTCCAGGCGGCCATCGCGCACGTGGCAGGCGATCGCCAGCAGGCCGGTCTCGGAATCCAGCAGCGCGGCGAAATCCATGCCGGCGAAGCTGCGCGCCTGCCCGGCCAGGCGGGCGCACTCCGCCAGCAGCTTCTGCGCGTGCTGGCGGCCTTCGCGCACCAGCCGCGCCAGGCCGTGGTGGCTGCCGGTCGGGGCCTCCAGGGCCGCCAGTTCGCGCAGCGTCGGGATGCGCGTCAGGCTGGCCTCGAGCACGTATTCCTGCTCGGCGCGCATCCAGGGAGCCAGCGCCAGCAGCTCGTCCTGCTGCGCATGGCATTGCGCGGCCAGGCGCGCCGCCCAGCCGCGCAGCGCGGCATCGGCGGTTTGCGGCAGGCCGGCTTCCAGCGCATCGGCGGCGGCGGCCACGTGGCGCAGGCATTCGGACAGGCCCGGCAAGGTGTCGGCCGCGCGGCAGCGCTGCGGGTCGAGCGCGCCCCAGACCTGGGCCACCAGCGCACGCACGCCATGCGCCTGGTGCTGGACCAGCTCGTCCACCACCTGCACGGCGGCGCGGATCCCGTCCAGCGCCCGCGGTCCGGCGACCGGCGTGTCCGGCAGCTCGTCCAGCCCGACGGCAAGCAGGCGCAGGCCGAGCGCCAGCCAGCCGCTGTCGCGGGTCGACACGCAGGCCGGCTCGACCGGCGCCAGGGTGGCGCTGTCGTAGGCGGCCAGGAAGTGGCCCTTCCAGCGCTCCAGCAGGGCCATCGAGGCCAGCGAGACATCCAGGCGCCGCAGCAGCTCGCCCGGTGCGATGAAACCGAAATCGCGCGCCGCGAGCGTGGACAGCAGGAACACCGACATGCCGCTCGGGGTGGTGCGGGCATCCACCAGGGGATGGGGATGCTCCTGCACGCTTTCCGGCGGCAGCCAGTTGCTGGCCGGGCCGGCGTGGTCCTCGAAGAAGCTCCAGCTGCGGCGCGCGAGGCGCTGCAGGCTTGCCTGCCGCGCCGCCGGCAGGCGCACCTGGGCGCGTTGCGGCAGGCTGGTCCACCAGGCCAGCAGCGGCGACAGGAACCACACCAGCAGGACCGGCGCCGCCGTGAACAGGGAATACGGGTTGGCGAAGGTCAGCAGCAAACTGGTGGCGACCGCCAGCGCCGGCGCGAACCACATGGTCAGCCAGTTGTTGGCCACCACCCGGGCCGGGCGCGCCAGCGCGGCCGGGCGCCATTCCAGCTGGCGCCGGCGCGACACCCGGCTGCGCCACAAGGCCTTGAGCACGGCATCGAGCTGGCACCAGGCCGCATGCGGCAGGAAGCTGGTCGCCAGCGCCGCGCGCACCAGCGGCACGCGCGCGCCGCGCGCCCAGCTGTCGAGGTGCTGGCGCCAGGGCGCATCGTGCGGGCGGTCGCTCAGCGCCACCAGGCTGCCCAGCAGGGCCGGCAGGAAGAACACCGACAGCACCATGGCGGTCCAGAACGCCGGCTCCGCCAGCCGGCTCCAGCACAGGACCAGCAGCGCCGCCAGCGCCGGCGCCACCAGGCTGTCGCGCAGGGTGTCGAACAGCTGCCAGCGGTCGGCGGCGCTCATCGGGTTGGCTTCGCGCTTGCCCTTCGCCTTGCCGATGCGCGGGCGGATCCAGCCGGCCACCTGCCAGGCCGCCCGCACCGCACGGTGGCGGCGCACGGCATGTTCGCCATAGCTGCCGGGCAGCGCTTCGGCGAGGCGGACCTCGCAATCGCTCTTCGCGTGCAAACACCCTTCGTCGACGATGCCCGGCGCCGGCAGGACCTCGTCCGGCAGGCGGCCGCGCAGCACCCGTTCGTAGGCATCGACCTCGTAGATGGCGGACCAGCCGAACATGCCCTGCGCTTCGCACTCGCGCACAGCAAGGCCGGCGGCCCAGGTGCCGTGGGCTTCGAGCCACATGCGCTGGTAGCGGCAGGCCTGCGGGTCGGGCAAGGCGCCGCCGACGACCGGACGCAGCATGGCGTGCCCTTCGATTACGCGGGTGCCGCCGGCACTGAGTGCCGGCTGGTTGAGCGGATGGGCCATGGCGCCGACCAGGCGGCGCGCCGCATCGCGCGGCAGGTCGGTGGCGGCGTCGAGCGTGATCACGTAGCGCATCTCCGCCAGCCCGGCCTTGTTGCCCGCCACCGTGGCGAAGCGCTCGCGCCCCGTCCCGGCCAGGAAGGCATTCAGGTCGGCCAGCTGGCCGCGGCGGCGCGCGCGCCCGATCCAGGCATGCTCGCCGGCGCTCCAGGTCCTTGGGCGCTGCAGCAGCAGGAAGGGCTCGACGCGCACCCTGGTGGTGGTGGGCTGCCCGTCTTCGTCGAGCGTGGGGAAGCGGTGTTCGCGCGCATGCTTGCGGTTGAGCGCCTCGGTGGCGGCGGCGGCATGCGCCACCAGCGCCTCGTCGCCCGGCATGGTCTCGCCGGGCGCGTCGTACAGGTCGGCCAGCAGGCAGAAACGCAGGCGCGGATCGCGGTTGGCCAGGTAGCGCACTTCGAGGTCGCGGCACAGCGCGTCGAGCTGGGCGCGGTTGACCAGGCGCGCCGACACGGCCACAAGGGCCTGCTCCCCGGCGGGGATGCCGTCGTCGAAGTCCATGCGCGGCGTCGGCGACGGGCTTGCCAGCCAGCTCGCCATCATGTCGACCAGCGAGCGCGCCAGGCCGCTGGCGCCGATGAGCGCAAGCAGTCCGATGATGAGCTGCAGCCCGAGTCCGGCGCCCTGCTGGCGCGCGGCGATGACGACCGCCGCCGCGAACAGCAGCGTGAACACCGCCATCCCGGCGATGCGGGCTGCCAGCGGGGCGTGGCGCAGGCGCCGCCCCAGCCCTGCCGCCAGGCCGGGTGTCGGCTGCAGCCGTGCTTCCAGCGCCGCCAGGCCGGGGCCGGCCAGGTAGTAGCCGATGTGGCGCCGGCGTGCGTCGAGTCCTCCTTCACCGGGCGTCAGGTTCCTGCCCGCCAGGGCCAGCGCCTCTTGCGCCACCTCGGCTTCGCTGCGTCCGCTCCGGCGCGCCAGCCGTTCGACGGCGAGGCGGTACAGGTCGCGGGTGGCGCCGTCCATGCGCGGATAGCTGCCGTCCGGGTCGGCACGCAGGATGGGTTCGATGGTGCTGGCGCCTTCAGCTAGCTGCCGCCAGTCGATCCCGCCGAGCAGGCGCAGGCTGGCCAAGGTGTGCGCCACCCGCGTGCCGTCCGCCGCCATGGCATCGCGCTCGTCCGCTACCATCTGGCCGATGCCGGAACCCTCGTCCGCCAGGCGCGCATCGATCCAGCCGAGGGCCTGGGCGACCACCGGCCCCTGCCCCTGCAGGCGGCGCGCCAGTTCCGCCACGAAGCTGCTGCCCAGCGGCTGCACGGCGCGCGCCATGTCGGCCACCAGCAGGACCAGGTCGCCGGAGCGCTGCGCGGCGGTGTCGAGCAGCTTGCCGGCCCAGTCGGCGGCCAGGATGCGTTCCTCGCAGGCGCGGGCGCCGCGCACGGCGACCTGGCGCAGCCCGTCGAGCAGCGCCAGGCGCAGGGCGGCGGGAAACAGGCGCAGCTCAACCAGCAGCAAGGGAGCGTCCTGCTGGGCGGCGGCGAGGAAGCCGGCCAGGCCGACGCGTTCGATGCGTCCGTCATCCCGGCTCGCCGCGTCGCGCGCCAGCGCCAGGATGCGGGCCTGGCCGCCAGGTCCCGGCAGTGTGCCGCGATCGTGCAGGCCGAGGTCGGCCCGCACCTGGCGCAGCTGGGCGTCGATCAGGGGGCTGTTGTCGAGGATGGCGCCGGCGGCAGGCGGCAGTTCGCTGCCGCGCTGGCGGGCGCGGTCGAGCGCATCGGATACGGCGTCGATCGCGCCGGCCAGTTCGGCCAGCTGCGCCCGCAGGCCGGGCGCGCCCTCATCGCGCGCATTGTTCATGACTGCGGCGGTGCCGGATTCAGCCTTCGGGTTCTTCTCTTGCTTCAACAGGGACCTCGACACAGAGGCGCGCGCTGTCGACCGCCGGCGCGCGGCGCGCCTGAAGCAGGTCGATGGGAAGGGAAACGCAGGGCGCGCACGGCCACCGCCATGCTAGAAGAAGCCAGCGGTAGCTACTGTGCGGTGCCGTACACAGGCGGGGGATTCAGCCGGCCATCGCCAGTCCTCCGGCCACATGCCAGGCCTGGGCATGCCCGAGGCAGCGCAGCAGGCGCGCGGCGCGGGCGCTGCGGTTGCCGCTGCGGCACAGGAACACCAGCGGACGGGGCTCGCGCAGCCAGTGTGCAGCCTGCCCGGCCAGCTGCGACAGCGGCACGTGCTGCGCGCCGCGTCCGCGCAGCTGGGCGCAGGCCGCCGCGTGTTCCGGCAGCTCACGCACGTCGACCAGCAGTGCGTCGGGGTGGGCCGCCAGGTAGGCGGCGGCCGTGGTCGGGTCGAGGTCGATGCCCTCGTCGGGCAGGGCCTCGGCGCCGGGCCGCGACACCGCGGGTTCGCCGATCCGGTGACAACACAGGGCGGCGTCGAAGCCGTCGTTCCCGGGATCGGCGCCGAACACGAAGCGCACCGCGCCGGCGGCCAGCACACCGTTTTCCGGACGCCCCAGCAGGTAGCCGTCGCCGTGTTTCGCCAGCACGTCCTGGCCCAGCGCGATGGCGTCGAGCCTGGCGCCGGCGAATTCCACCTGCTGCGCGCCGCCCGGCCAGCCCGGTATCAAGCCCAGGATGTCGCACAGCGCGTCGGCGCCGCCGGCGCCATGGCTGGTGGCGAAACAGGCCAGCAGGCGGCATTCGCGCCTGCCCAGGTCGGCGGCAATGCGCGCCGCCAGCGCTTCGGGCGGATCGATCGCGATGGAGTGGCGGCCCTCGTCGTCGAACAGCAGCCAGCCGCTGGCGCCGCCCGCCTCCAGCTGTTGCAGGCGCGCCGCCGGCCTGGCCTGCGCCAGCGCGCGGCCACAGTGCGCGATCCGGGCGCAGGCGGTCTCGATGAAGCCGTCGTCCACCAGCGGGCCGAAGGACAGGCGCACGGCCGCCGCGCTGCGCTCCAGGGGCACGCCCATCGCATCGAGCACATAGCTCGGCGCCGCCTTGGCGGCCGAACAGGCCGAACCCGCGCTGACGCGCACGCCGGCGGCATCGAACAGGTCGAGCAGCTCCTTGCTGCCCAGGCCCGGCACCGAGAAATTCAGCGTGGTGGGCAGGGCATGTTCGAGCGGTGCGTTGAATACCAGCCCAGGGAAGGCTTCGCGCAGGCTTGCCGCGAGGCGGTCGCGGTAGCCGCGCAGCTGGGCGTGGCTGCGGAAAGTCGTGCCCTCCTCCAGCGCGCCGAGCACCGCTCCAAGAGCGGCGATGCCGCCCATGTTCTCGGTGCCGGAGCGCTGCCCGGCTTCCTGGCCGCCGCCGCACATCAGCGGCGTGTAGGGCGCGCCTTCGCGCACGTACAGCAGGCCGATGCCCTTGGGCGCATACAGCTTGTGGCCCGAGAAGGGCGCGTAGTCGATACGCGTGGCGTCGAGGCCGAGGGGCAGCTTGCCGAGCGCCTGCACGCAGTCGACCATCCACAGCGCCGGACTGCCGGTTTCTTGCAGCACGCGTGCGATGCCGTCCAGGTCGGACACCACGCCGGTTTCGTTGTTGGCCGCCATGGTGCACACAAAAGCGGCACGCGGCGCCAGTTCGCGCAGCAGGTCCAGGCGGTGGCGGCCGTCGCCGTCGACCGGCAGCGCACGCAGCTCCAGCCCGGTGCCGAGCACGCGGTTCCAGTGCGCCAGGCTTTCCGGCACCGCCTTGTGCTCGGTGGCGCCGTAGAGCAGCAGGTCGCCGCAGGCTTCGCCGCGCGCGCGCCGCTCGCGCACCGCGCACAGCGCCGACAGCACCGCGGTCTGGATGCCTTCGGTGGCGCCGCTGGTGAACATCACCCGCCCCGTGGCGGCGCCCAGCACCCGGCGCGCCCGGGCGCGGGTGGCGTCGAGCAGGGCTTTGGCGCGCAGGCCGCAGGCATGGCTGCTGCTCGGGTTGCCGAAGCAGTCCTGCATGACGGCCGTCGCCGCTTCGATGGCTGCCGGGAGGACCGGCGAGGTGGCGTTGGCGTCGAGGTAAACTTCGTTGTTCATCATCACATTACAAAAAAGTAATTAGTTGCTGCGGATCGTGTTATTGTTGATGAGTATGTTACGGAGTCGCGCCGGTAAACATATCCTAATTTATCCGCTTTATGGCGCGGAATTGGCATATACGTTCTCGATATATCGATATAGTGAAAATGAACTCACTCGACAAGTTTGATTGCGCTATTCTTGCCGCATTACAGGCGGATGCCACCCTCTCCATTTCCGGCCTCAGCGAAAAGGTCGGCCTGTCCAGCACGCCCTGCTGGAAGCGCGTCAAGCGCCTCGAGGAAGAGGGCTATATCGAAAGCCGGGTCAGCATCGTCAACCGCGAGAAGGTCGGCCTGCCGGTGACGGTGTTCGTCAGCGTGCGCACCACCGAACACGACGAAAAATGGCTGGCGCGCTTCGCCGCGGCCGTGGTCGCGCTGCCGGAAGTGCTCGAGTTCCACCGCATGAGCGGCGACGTCGACTACCTGCTCAAGGTCGTCACCACCGACATCGCAGGCTATGACCGCTTCTACAAGAAGCTGATCAAGACCGCGCGCCTGACCGGCGTGTCCTCGGCCTTCTCGATGGAGCAGATCAAGTGCACCACCGCGCTGCCGCTGGAGCTGATCTCGCACGGGCTGCCGGCGTAAGCTTGTAAGCACACGTTGCGCTGCTTAACCGGCGCCGGGTTTCATGTCATGATGGCGTCCGTTTCGAACACAACGGAGACCCAGGGAATGCCATCCAAACTGCACATGGCGCCGCTCGCGCTGGCCGCGCTGCTCGCCATCGACGTCAATACCGCCAACGCCGCCGAACAAGTCGTCAAGATCGGCGTGAGCGGCCCGCTGTCCGGTTCCAACGCCTTCGCCGGCAAGGACAACGAGAACGGCGTGCGCCTCGCCATCGAAGAACTCAACGCGCAGAAGCTCCAGGTCGGCGGCAACACGATCCGCTTCGAACTGCAGTCAGAAGACGACCAGGGCGACCCGAAACAGGGCGTCAACGTGGCGCAGAAATTCGCCGACGCCAAGGTGAAGTTCGTGCTCGGCCCGTACAACTCGGGCGTGGCGATTCCCGCTTCGCGCGTCTACAACGACAACGGCATCCTGATGTCGACCGTCGGCACCAATCCCAAGATCACGCAGTCCGGCTACCCGACCGTGTTCCGCATCGTCGCCAGCGACACCCAGGTAGGCGGCTCGGTGGCGGCCTACGCGGCCAAGGAACTGAAAGTGAAGAACGTCGGCGTGATCGACGACCGCACCGCCTTCGGCCAGGGCGTCGCGATGGAATTCAAGCGCCAGGCCACCGCCAACGGCATGAAGGTCGCCGGCCACGAGTACACCACCGACAAGGCGACCGACTTCGCCGCCATCCTCACCTCGCTCAAGGCCAAGCGCGTGGACGCGGTCTTCTTCGGCGGCTATGCGCCGCAGGCCGCGCCGATGGCGCGCCAGATGAAGGCGCTCGGCCTGAACGTGCCGCTGCTGGGCGGCGACACCCTGTGCAGCCCGGAGATGGCCAAGCTGGGCGGCCCGGCGGTCGGCGAGAACGTGCGCTGCGCCCAGGCCGGCGCGATCGTCGCCAAGCAGCCGGGCGGCCCCGCCTTCATCAACGCCTACAAGGCCCGCTTCAAGCGCGACCCGGACGTGTATGCGCCCTCGTTCTACGACCAGACCAAGTTCATCGCCCAGGCCATGAAGTCGGCCAACTCGGTCGATGCCGCCAAGGTCGGCGCGGCCATGCACAGCATCAGCTACCAGGGCGTGGTGGGCACCTACGGCTATGACCCGAAGGGCAACCTGAAGAAGACGGCCGTCACGGTCTACACCTTCAAGAACGGCGCACTGACGCCGCTGGCCAGCTACTGATTCACAAGGAAACACCATGAACGCAAGCTTCAAGCTCGCAAGCCTGGCGGCGGCCGCGCTGCTGGCCTGCGGGCCGGCCTCGGCCGCCCAGGCCGACGCCCCCAAGCCCGCTTCCGCCGCCGCCAGCGCGGAAAGCCGCCAGCTCAATGCGCTGGCCGACGAGTACTACGAGTCGCTGGCCCGCTTCGAGCCGGTGTGGGCCACCGAGAGCGGCGACAGCCGCTTCAACGACAAGCTGGGCCTGTCGATCTCGCCGAAGCTGCGCGAGCAGCAATTCGCGCTCTACCGCAGCTACCTCAAGCGCTTGTCGGGCATTCCGCGCGAGCGCCTCGGAGCGCGCGACCAGACCAGCTACGACATCCTCAAGTTCGAACTGAACAGCGCGCTGCGCCTGGCCGCCTTCCCGGAACACCTGATCCCGATCGACCAGATGCTCAGCATGCCGGTGATCCTGGCGAACTACGCCGGCGGCCAGGGCGCCCAGCCCCTGAACACCGTGCGCGACTACCGCGCCTACCTGAGCCGCCTGGCGCAGCTGGTGCCGCACATCGACCAGTCGATCGCCAACATGCGCGAAGGCGTCAAGCGCGGCGTGGTGCAGCCGCGCGAACCGATGCAGTCCGCCCTGCCCCAGTTCAAGCAGCTGGTCGCGAGCAAGACCGACGCGAGCATCTTCTACACGCCGATCAAGAACATGCCGGCCAGCTTCACGGCTCTTGAAAAGCGCAGCCTGACGCAGGCCTACCGCAAGACGATCGCGAACAAGCTCAATCCGGCGCTCAAGCGCCTGGCGACCTACCTGGAAAAGGACTACCTGCCGAAGACGCGCACCAGCGCCGGCTGGAACGCCCTGCCGGACGGCGCCGCCTGGTATGCGGCGCGCGTGGCGGCGATGACCACCACCAGCCTCACGCCCGAGCAGATCCACGAGATCGGCCTGAAGGAAGTGGCGCGCATCCAGGGCGAATACGCCGTAACCGGCCCCAGGATGGGCTACACCGGCCCGGCGGCCGGCCTGCCGCGCTGGGTGGCGGAGCAGCCGAAATACAAGCCGTTCACCTCGGACCAGCAGGTGATCGACGTATACCGCGAGCTGGACACCAAGGTGCGCGCCAAGCTGCCGGCCCTGTTCACATTGAAACCGAAGGCGCCGCTCGACCTGCGCCTGGAGCCGGAACTGTCGCGCGCCACCGCCTCGGACCACTACACCCCGCCGGCCGCGGACGGCTCGCGCCCGGGCGTGTTCTGGTCGGTGGTGAACGATCCTAAGCTGTACGGCAGCACCGGCATGGTCACGCTCTACCTGCATGAAGGCCAGCCGGGCCACCACTTCCACATCGCCCTGGTGCAGGAACTGGGCCTGCCGAACTTCCGCAAGTTCGGCGGCAACAACGCCTTCACCGAGGGCTGGGCGCTGTATGCCGAGACCCTGGGCAAGGAGATGGGCCTGTTCGACAAGCCCGAGGATTACTTCGGCCACCTGAACGACGAGATGCTGCGTGCGGCGCGCCTGGTGGTGGATACCGGCCTGCACGCGAAGGGCTGGAGCCGTGACCGGGCCATCACCTATTTCCAGGACACGCTGGGCTACTCGGAAGCCGAGGCACGGGCGCAGATCGAACGCTACATGGTGTGGCCGGGACAGGCGCTGGGCTACAAGATCGGCTCGCTGAAGATCATGGAACTGCGCAAGCGCGCGGAAAGCGCACTGGGCGAGAAGTTCAGCCTGCCGAAGTTCCACGAGATCGTGCTGGGCGAAGGCACGCTGCCGCTGGCGGTGCTGGAAGCGAAGGTCGACCGGTGGATTGCCGAGACCAGGTAAGGCTGGGATGAAACCGGGGTTTTCCCCGGTTTTTTTCATTCGTGCCCGACCAGCTTCTTCATCCATGTCGACATGAAAGCAAGCGCCGAAGGCGCGACCGTTTCCTCGATCAGAAAATACTCGCTGGCCTTGCCGGTCCTGGCGGTCTGGAAGCTGTGGTTGAGGCCAGGAATTCGGCTGGATCTTCAGGAAGCGTACGGCAGCCAGCGCGTCGGCAGCGTAGTCGTCGGTGGTCGAGTCGGGATGCCGTTTGCCTCCCGTCAGCCCGACGCCCCGTTTGTCGTACCGAAGCACGGCAAAGCGCTGCCGGGTCAGGTGATCATCGTCCGCCGTCTACTTGAGGTGACACCAAGACGATAACGTCGAGAAATCTTACATTCCTATAATCAAGAAATATGAGTTTTTTAGAAATCAATGACTTAGTTGCCTGGCACAGTTTTAGCTTATAAAATTACAAGTACAATTAACTGGGGGAAATATGAATTTCTTACGTTCCACTGCACTGATTGCAAGCTTGACCATCTCGATGGCGCTGGGTGCAAGCACCGCGAACGCGACCGTCATCCAGGGCAGCTCCACAGGCACGTTCGCGAATATTTCGAACTGCTGGGGTACCTGCTATGTGTTCGACGGCGTCAAGCAGCCGGACGCGGTGCTCGGATGGGGTTTCGGACTGTTCACCAATGGCTCGACCCTGGTGGCCCAGCAACGGCAGTGGAATGTCGGGCTAGAGAATGCGAACGACGTGATCCTGGCGGAACTGGTGTGGACCAACCGCGCCACCGCCGACTGGCTCACGCCCGACCTGTTCAAGGTCGATTACACCTTGAACATCAAGTTCAGCCAGCCGAACACCGCCAGCGACTCGGAAGTATTCAAGTTCTCGATCTTCAATACCAGGAACCCGGCCGGCGACAAGCTGTTGGGACTGACGCTGGCCGATCTCGCCGGACTGTCGTTCGCCTTGAACGGCATCGAGATGTCCGACCTGAAGTACCACCTCACGGGGGCCGGCAGCTTCGATGGGAACTACTGGTCTAACCCGGAAGGCAAGACCTCGACGATGTACATCAGCGCGGACTTCAAGTCGAGCGCGCCGGTGGTGAGCGAGCCGGTGCAGAACGAGGTACCCGAGCCGGCATCCCTGGCGCTGCTCGGCGCGGGCCTGGCCGGCCTTGGCTTCCTGCGCCGCCGCAAGACCGCCTGAGTGTCGGTGCGCGCATAGACGAGCTTGCAGGCCGGGGCGGGCAATGCGCCCTGCCCCGGCCTGCGCCGCGAACCTCTCAGCCAATCATGAACACCGGATAGCGGCGCCATTCCGGCTCGCGATAGCGCTCGCAGTTCGCAAAGATGAAATCGAGCACCGCTTCCTGGTTCGACAGCAGCCCCGGATTGGCCTCCTTCCACGCCTCGAACCTGGCGGCCAGCGCCGGCTCGTCGTTCAGCAGTTCGGCCGCGTGGTCCTCGAACACGTAATCCGAATACGCTTCCTTCTTCTCCAGCACGCTGTTGAAGAAGCCCCAGCGGAAGAAGCTGTCGTGGCCCAGCGGCTCGAGCGTCTCGACCGCGTAACGCGCACGGTCCTGGTCGAGCGGCACGATGACGTCGCCTGCGCGCAGCTGGACCTGGCCGCGGCGCTTTTCCAGCACCACGTCGTCATGGAACATGTGGCCTTCGTAGGCGTTCGGACGCGAGCTCACCGACACGATGTGGTAGTAGTCCACCTCCTCCACGCGATCCGCTTCGACACGTTCCATGCGCACGCCATTCCACTGCAGGCGCTCGATCGCCTCGCGCCACTGTTGCGGCACCACGTAGGCGCGCGGCGCCGGCACGGTGATGTCGGCCGGGAAGCGGTTGTACCAGGCGATGTCGCGCTCCCAGGGCTTGCTGCGGTCGTACCACAGGCGCGAATAGGTGCCCAGCACGCTCGGCTTGTACCCGGCTTCGTAGCCCTTGAAACGGAACGTATCGGGGTTCGCCTCGTCCATGGCCCAGTGGATCGGCCACTCGGCGCGGGTGCGGCCCAGCTGCCTGGCGGCGCGGCGCAGCGCCTGGATCTGCCCGGCGTTCTGCACGGTAAACTCCAGCGCGGTCTCGACCAGCGCGCGCATCGACGCGTAGCGGTCCTTGAAAGGCTTGAGCATGTGGGTCTCGGGCATGAAGCCGATGGTGTGGTGCAGGGCCGCGTAGCCGGTCGAGAAGCGCGCCGTCTCAAGAAAATCGGCGATGCCGTGGTCCGGGCTGTCCTTGACCGGGTTCACGTAGGGACAGGTCGGCCAGCCGCGCTGCTGCATGCCTTCGTACATCGCCGGCAGCATGGTCGAGCGCAGGAACTCGCCCAGCTCGCCGCCCAGCTTGTCCGGCTGGGTGTGGATCAGGGTCATGGTGTAGCTGTAGTCGGCGCCGTTGGAGGTGTGGGTGTCGACCATCACGTCCGGGTCCCAGGCCGTGAACAGCTTGTTGAACACCTGCGCGGTCAGGCTGTCGCACTTGATGAAGTCGCGGTTCAGGTCGAGGTGGCGGCTCATGCCGCGGAAGCCGAACTGCTCCGGGCCGTCCTGGTTCACGCGCGAGGTATCGGCGCGGTTCAGGCTACCGTCCACGTTGTATAGCGGGACGAACAGGAACACGGTCTTGCCCAGCGCAGCCAAACGCTCGGGCTGGGTGCAGAAGTCGCGCACCAGCGCCATGCAGGCGTCCACCCCTTCCGGCTCGCCCGGATGGATGCCGTTGTTGTTGAAGAAGACCGGTCGGACCGCGCGCTTGATGGCCTCAACGTCGAACACGCCGTCGCCGCTCACCACGCCCGCGTGGATCGGCACGCCGGCGTCCGACACGCCCACCTGCTCGAAGCGCAGCACGTCCGGATAGCGGCGCGCGAGGTCTTCGTACCAGGCGATGCATTCGCCATGCGTGGTGGTCTGGTTCAGGTTGCCCTTTTCGAAGGGCGTCAGCAGTTCAGTGGACATAATGACTTTATAGGGAGTTAAACCGTTGGGACCGGCACGACGGTCGCCGGAGCATGCAGCGGCAGCGTGATCGCCACCACCGTGCCGCCGCCGACGCTGGAGCGCACGTCCATCACGCCGTGCACGGCGTAGACGCGTTCGCGCATGCCGATGATGCCGATGCCTTCCGAGGCGCTGGCCGGGTCGAAGCCGTTGCCGTCGTCCGCGACCACGATGCGCAGGGTCTGCGCGCCTTCGTCCAGCACCAGGCGCACCTGGGCCGAGGTGGCATGGGCGTGCTTCATCACGTTCGACAGCGCTTCCTGCACGATGCGGTAGGCGGAAATCGCCAGCTCGTTCGACAGGCGCGAGAAATCGCCCTCGCCGTGGAATTCGAAGCTGCAGCCCGAGCTGCCGTCGTAGTGGCGCACCATCTCTTCCACCGCGCCGTGCAGGCCCAGCATGTCGAGCACCTCGGGGCGCAGGCGCCGCACCAGGCGGCGGCCGTTGGCGTACAGGTCGAGCGCGAGCTTGGTGATGGCCTGCGACTTGCGCCCGATCTCCTCGACTTCCGCACTTTGCGGCGCCTTGGCTGCCAGTGCGCCGATCGACTGCGCCTCCAGGCGCGCGGCGATCAGGGACGCGTTCAGTTCGTCGTGGATCTCGACCGCGATGCTCTTGCGCTCGTCCTCGATGATGGAATTGACCTTCTGGATCAGCTTGCGCTTGTCGGCGTCGGCGCGCAGCGCCTCGTTGCGCGAGGCCAGCAGGTCGCGGGTGCGTTCGGCCACCTTGTTTTCCAGGTCGCGCTTGGATTCGTCCAGGGCCAGGGACATCTCGCCGATCGAGGCCTGCAGCTCGCCCACCTCGCCGCCGGTCGTGACCGGCAGGTGCACGCGGAAGTCGCCGTTGCGGATACGGCTCAGTGCGCCGATCGCCTCGCGCAGCGGCACCGTGAGCGAGCGCGCCAGCACCCAGGCCAGCACGCCGCTGACCACCAGCGCCAGCGCGGCCATGCCCACCTCGAAGCGGAAGCGCCGGGTCTGCTTGGCCATCATGTTCGAGGGCGACATCGTCACCCGCACCCAGCCGACGATCTCGGTGGTGAGGGTGGGCGGACGCAGGTCGCTCGACGCCGACACGTGCGGCGTGCCGTTGTCGGTGAACAGGTTGATCCACACCACCTGCTTCTTGATCGGCGCCTCGTAGTGGTGCGACTGGGCGTCGATGGCCGATTCGGAATCGACGCGCACGGCCTGGAGGCCGTCCACGCCCACCACTTCGATGCGGTAGATGCTGCTGTCGGACTGCACCAGGCCGTTGATGGTCAGGCGCAGGTCGGACAGGTTGCCCGAGATGACGTTGTATTCGCTGGTCTCGGCCAGCGCGCGCGCCAGGGTGCGCCCGCGCTCGGCCAGTTCCTCGGCCACCTGGGCGCGGTGCGAATAATAGGAGTACCACACGAAGGCGGTGAACAGGAAGGTCACCGGCAGCATGGTGATGAAGGCCATGCGTCGGCCGATGCTCCAGCCGCGCCAGAAGCGCAGTTTCATGGCTTGGCCGCCTGCCGTGCCGTCAGCCGCGCCGGCAGGTTCGAGAAGCGGCGCGCGCCGTCGGTCACGCGCACGTCGAGCGAGCGCGCCACGCCCTCGTTGACCACGGTGCGGAAGTAGCGCGGGAACTGCGGCGGCGGCAGGTTGCCGGTGACGACGAACGCGGCCGCGATCTCGGCCACCTGGGTATTGATGTCCTCGATCTCGGAATAGGTGGTGGCCAGCGCGCCGACCTTCACCATGTCGGCCGAGAAGCCGATCACGCCCTGCTTGCGGCGGTAGGTCGAGAGCAGGATGTTGCGCACGTTCTCGGGGTTGTAGACGTCGCCGTCGGGCATGGCCAGCAGCACCTCGGAGCGCGTCATGCGGTTGAGCGTGTGGTTGATGTCGTCCCCCAGGGCGAATGGCTGCACTTCCACCTCCGGCTCCAGTGCCGGGCGCAGGAAGGTCGTGTCTTCGCCGAGGATGGCGCCGACCCGCACCGGGCGGCCGTACAGCAGCGCGGCCAGGCGCAGCTGGTCGGGCGGCGCCGGCTCGGCATATACGGCGGTGATCAGGCCGGCGCGCGCGGCCGGGGTCTTGGCGGTGAGCGCGCGCCACACCTGGCTGGAGGTGAAGGCGGAGATGATCACGCAGTCGCAGCGGCGCGCCACGGCGTCGCGCAGCGCGGCCGGGCCGATGGCCACGTAGAGCATGCGGCGGCTCTGGCCCAGTTCGGTACGGAAGCCGGCGAAGGTGGGCACCAAGCGCTTGTACAGGTCTTCGGCGATGCGGCGCGTGACCTCGCTGTCGTCGCCGGTGAGGATCTGGAAGCGATAGCCGGTGATCTCGTCGTCCTTGCGGACCGGATCCACAAGCTGCGCCTGGGCCACGCCGGCAAGGAGCGCAAGCGCAGCCACGGCCGCGCGCAGGGACGTCGTGAGGCGCATCGGCTTGTTTAAGGTTCGATCAGGCCGTGCTTCACGGCCAGCAGGGTGATGTTGGCCTGGCGGTGCACGCCCAGCTTTTCCTTGATCGACTGGCTGATGTTGCTGATGGTCTTGGTCGACAGGTCGAGCTTCTCGGCGATCTCCGCGTTGGTCAGGCCTTCGGCCATCAGCTTGAAGATCTCCAGCCCGCGCTCGTCGAGCTGCGACTGCGGCGTCACGTCGCCGCGCACCGCCATGCTGGCCAGGCGCGAGGCGATCTGCGGCAGGAAGTAGAGCTTGCCGTCGTGGGCGTGGCGCACCGCGGTCACCAGGTCGGACGGATCGCAATCCTTGGTGACAAAGGCATGCGCGCCCATGCGGTAGGTTTCCTTGATCAGGCTGTCCTGGTCAAACTGGCTCAGGAAGATGATCTTGGCGCGCGGGTCGTCCTTCAGGATGCTCTGCGCGGCATCGAGGCCGGTGAGCTCGGTCCCGAAGCGCATGTCGAGGATGACGACGTCGGGTTGCTGGGACGCATACAGCGCCACCGCCTCGCTCGGGGTCTTGGCCTGCCCCACCACCTGCATGCCGGCCGCCTCCAGGGACATGGCAAAGCCGGTCATGACGATCGGGTGGTCGTCCGCAAGCATCACGCGGATCGGTTTTTTCTGTTCGGACACCATTTCACTCCTGTTGATCACCCGCTTTTGGCGCACGCAATATGACACTGTCATTCGCTTACCAATCTGTGGCAGGACTGTGTGCCAAGGGACAGAAAGCATGCGGGGTATACAAGGATTATTTCATACAACGGGCCGCGACGCGAGACCCCAGCCATTCTCCGCTTTTGCGCCAAGAAGACTTACGAACGGAAGCAAAATTACCAAGAAATAGCTTTACATACTACCAAGCCCTAGCATATATTGATTCCATCAGCTGTCAGATGCATATCTTTCCTTAAGCAAAAAGTTCTGCGATGCAATCGCAGAACCCGAACAAGAAGAGGAGATCGCCATGCACTTCACGCAACTCAACGATGGAACCGGCGGCAAAGCCGGCAAGTTCGCAGTCGTCGCCGGCCTGCACGTGCTGGTAGGCATGGGCATGATCAATGTGATGAATTCCAAGAGCATCACCCTGCCCAAGCTGATCGAAGACGCCACGGTCTGGATCCAGCCCCAGACGCCCCCGCCTCCTCCGCCGGAGCCGCCGCAGCCCGTGGTGAAGGCCGTCAAGCCACCGCCGATCGTGGTGCCGAAGCCGGAAGTCGAGGTGCCGCTGCCCCCGGTCGAGGAACCGATCCAGGCCAGCACCGAACCTGAACCGCTTGTCGAACCGGCGCAGCCGGTCGCCAACGACGTTCCGCCCACCCCGGCGGCCAAGCCCGGCAGCACGCCGGGCCAGATGGGCAGCGCCGTGCTGGCCAATGCCGAGGGCTGCGCCAAGCCGGACTATCCAATCAACGCGGCGCGCAACGGCGACACCGGCACCGTGACCCTGGCCCTGCTGGTCGGCGCCGACGGCCGGGTGCAGGATGCGCGGGTCCAGAGAACCAGCGGCCACCGCGAGCTGGACCGCGCCGCGCTGAATGCCCTGAGCCTGTGCCAGTTCAAGCCCGCCATGAACAATGGCGTCGCCCAGCCCGGATGGGGGCAGATCGCCTACGTCTGGACGCTCGAATAAACATCTCCGTTCCCTTCTTTGCCCGCTTTTCATCGCGGGCTTTTTTTCGCCTGGCGTCGAAGAGAACGCCGCCGGCGACCCGGCAGCACTGACAACAAGACGAATAACAAGGAGAGAGAAGCATGCTTACCGCTGGATCACCGATGGCGCCGCCGCGCGTCCTCGACAGGCGTACGCTGGCCGCGCTGGCGGCCGGCCTGCTTGCCCTTGCGATGCTGGCCATCCTGGCCTGGACCGCCAGCCGCCCCGCGGCCCCGCCTGCGCCGGCTGCTCAGGCCGCGCCACCGGCACTCGACCGGATGATGCGCCACGTGTCGGTGCTGGCGGCACAGCCGCGCCCGATCGCCACCGCCGCCAATGCCCGGGCGCGTGCGTACATCGTCGAGCAGCTGCGCGCCATC
>NZ_DKJX01000050.1:0-25752 GCF_002454935.1 Massilia sp. UBA6681 | reverse complement strand
GCCACCGAGGTGCAAACCACCACCGTGCAGAAGTCGACCATCCGCTTCTGGGGCGGCACCGACGTGACGCTCGGCGTGGTGCACAACATCGTGGTGCGCCTGCCGGGCAGCGCGCCGGACCGGATGCGCCGTCCGGCAGTGCTGCTGGCGGCGCACTACGACAGCGGCAACGCCACGCTCGGCGCGGCGCGCGGGGCGGCCCAGGTGGCGGCCATGATCGAGACCGCGCGGGCGCTGCACCTGGGCCCCGCGCATCCCAACGCGCACCTGAACGACATCGTCCTGCTGTTCCTGGATGGCGAAGACGTGGGCGCGCTCGGCGCCAAAGGCTTCGCCGAACAGCATCCGCTGGCGCGCGAGGTGGGCCTGAGCCTGAAGTTCGACGCCACCGGCAGCGCCGGGCCGCTGTCGCTGTATGCGGCGGCGAATGCGGGCAGCGGCGCGCTGGGCGGCTGGGCGCGGGCGGTGCCCGGCTTGAAAGGCTCGTCGCTGATGGCGCGCTTCTACCAGCTGCTGCCGGACACGCCGCGCATGGGTCCCCTGTCCACCATCGACGCTCCCGCCCTGCTGTTCGTGAACACCGGCCGGCCCTTCGACCGCGGGCGCACGCTCGATGTCGTGGAGCGCCTCGATCCGGCCTTGCTGGGCCACCTGGGCGACAGCATGCTGCGCCTGTCCAGGCACTTCGGCGCGCAGACGCTGGCGCGCGGCAGCTACGGTCCCCATGCCTGGTTCAGCTTGCCGCTGCTCGGCAGCGTCCAGCATTCGGCCATCCTGTGCTGGGGCCTCGCCGCGCTGTCCTGCCTGATGCTGGCGCGTGCCTACCGCCGGGCGACATCGGAGACTGATACCACGGTGGCGCCGCTGGTGCAGGGCTTCTTCGGCGTGGCGCTGATCCTGCTGGCGGCGCGCATGCTGCTGTGGGAGCGGCGCCACGAGCTTGCCGCGCTGGCGCAGTCGCAGGAAGCGGGGCCGGCCGTGGTCTTCCTGGTGTCCGGCGCCTGCCTGTTCGTCGGCGCGCTCTACCTGTTGCGCAGGCTGGTTGGCGCTGTGTCCGTGTTCCTGGGCGCGATGTCCTGGCTGGCGCTGGCGCTGCTGCTCATCCTCTCGTGGGCGCCGGAGGCCGCGTGGCTGCTGGCCTGGCCGCTGGCGGCGGCGCTGGCCGCCTTCACGGCGCTGGAGGCGCCGCGGCCCTTCCTGCTGCGCCTCCTGATCCTGGCCGCCGGCCTGCTTCCCGCGCCGCTGCTCATCCTGCCGGCGCTGCGCGCGGCGTGGACGGAGCTCGGTCCGCAGGGACTGTACGTGCTGGCGGTGCTGATCGCCGCCGCGCTGCTGTGCTTCGCCAGCCTGTTCCTGCTGCTGCCGCTCGGGCGCGTGGTCGGCGCCGGCGTCGCTGCCGCATTCGCGGCCTGCGTCGCGCTGCCGGGCCAGGCCTCTGGGCCGGCGCTGCAAGGCCCGATACAGGAACAACCGCTGGTGGCGCCGAACCGCCTGGTCTACTTCAAGGACATGAACAGCTGGCGCGCCTACTGGCTGCTGCCGCCCGAGCCGCTCGACGCCTGGTCGAAGCAGCTGTTCCCGAACCTGGACAAGCCGAGTATCTACGTCGACGTGTTCGGCTGGCACAGCCCGCGCCAGTGGTTCGCGATCGCGCCGCGCGAAGACCGCATCGCCTTCCCGGAAACCTATATGCTGCGCAACCCGCGCCTGGCCCTGCCCAGTGTGAATCCGCCGCTGCGCCGGGTGGAATTCACGCTGCGCTCGAAGAACCGCGCCCCGCACATTCAGATGTGGGTGGCCGGCACCAAGCCGCGCCGGTCCACCGTCAACGGCCGCGTGCTGACCTCAAGCGAGAGCCCGTGGTCGCTGTCGCTGTACGGGATGGAAGACCAGCTGCTGCGCTTTACCATCGACGCACCGAACGACGACCCGCTGGCGGTAATGATCGAGGAGCGCATGCCGGGACTTCCGGAACACCTGCTGCCGCCCGGCGCCCCGCCGCGCATGCCGGGAACGGGCATGACAGTCTCGGCGGATGTGTTGCGGTTCTACTGAACAGTTGGCATACAATGTTCGACGCACACCGTGCACACCCCGATTAACCAAGCAGCAGGAAGCCATGCACAAGATCGTCTCCTCCGTTGTCCTCACCGCCCTCGCAAGCAGCCTGGCGCTGGCCTACCCGGCCCATGCCGCCTCGCCCAAGGCGCCGCAGTCCGCACAGGCTGCCACCGTCAAGGAAGCGCCCCTGCGCGCCCACCTCGCTTTCCTGGCGTCCGACGCCCTCGAAGGCCGCGGCACCGGCCAGCGCGGCGGTGAACTGACCGTCACCTATCTCGAAACCCAGAGCGCCGCGATCGGCCTGCAGCCGGCCAACAAGGGCAGCTTCCGCCAGCCGGTGAAGATCGCCGGCGTGCGCTCGCTGCCGCAGAAGAGCACGATCGGCCTGTTTGCCGGCGGCCAGCCGCTGCCGGCGCAGTTCGGCGCCGACTGGGTCTGGGGTCCGGGCGATGCGCAAGCCGACCACACGCTGGACGCGGACATGGTCTTCGTGGGCTACGGCATCAACGCGCCGGAAGAAGGCTGGGACGACTTCAAGGGCCAGGACTTCAAGGGCAAGGTGCTGGTGATGATGGTGAACGATCCGAAGCCGACCGCCGCCGAGCCGAAGCGCTTCAATGGCGAGGGCCTGACCTACTACGGCCGCTGGACCTACAAGCTGGAAGAAGCGGCGCGCCAGGGCGCGGCCGGCGTCCTGCTGATCCACACCGACGCCTCGGCCTCGTACGGCTGGAGCGTGGTGCAGAACAGCTGGGCCAATGCCGAGCGCTTCCAGCTGGCCGAGGGCAAGCTGGGCACCGGCCTGCAGGGCTGGATGACCGACGCCACCGCGCGCAAGCTGTTCGCCGCCGCCGGCCAGGACCTCGACAAGCTGCGCGCCGCCGCCGAAGACAAGAACTTCAAGCCGGTGGCGCTGAACGCCCGCGTGAAGGGCGAGGCGCGCGCCGAGGTGCGCACCCTGAACGAATTCAACGTGGCTGGCATCGTGCCGGGCACCGATCCGAAGCTGAAGGACGAGCTGGTGGTCTACAGCGCGCACTGGGACCACATGGGCAAGCAGGGCACCGAGGGTGACACCATCTTCAACGGCGCCGTCGACAATGCCTCCGGCACCGCCGCCCTGCTGGCGATGGCGCAGGAAGCCGTGCGCAACCCGGCCAAGCGCAGCCAGATGTTCCTGTGGGTGGCAGCCGAGGAACAGGGCCTGCTGGGCAGCGCTGCCTATGCCGCCGCGCCGCTGTGGCCGATCGAGAAGACGGTGGCCAACCTGAACCTGGACAGCCTGAACTTCGTGGGCCTGGTCAAGGACGTCAGCACCCCGGGCAGCGAGCGCACCGACCTGGGCGCGATGGCGGCCGCCACCGCCAAGAGCATGGGCATGACGATCGCACCCGCCCGGCCCGACCTGGGCGGTGGCTACTTCCGCAGCGACCA
This sequence comes from Massilia sp. UBA6681, assembly GCF_002454935.1. Lineage (NCBI taxonomy): Bacteria > Pseudomonadati > Pseudomonadota > Betaproteobacteria > Burkholderiales > Oxalobacteraceae > Massilia > Massilia sp. UBA6681. The sequence continues at coordinate 22,257 of NZ_DKJX01000050.1, read as the reverse complement.
CTTCAGCTTCGCCAAGGCCGGCGTGCCGGCGTTCTCGGTGGGCGCGGGCAGCAGCTGGGTGAAGGACGTGGAAGCGAACAACGCCAAGCGCAAGGCCTACGGCCCCCGCTACCACCAGGCCAACGACGAATACGATCCGACCTGGGACCTGTCGGGCATGGTGCAGCAGGCGCAGTTCACGCTGAACCTGGGACGCATGGTGGCGGATTCGCCGAAGGCGCCGCAGTGGAAGGCGGGGGATCCGTTCGGGAAGGCGCGCACTGCGGCCAAGTAATCTGGCTGTACGGCTTCGGTGTGGAATTGGGTTCCGGCCTTCGCCGGAACGACGTGCTGAGAGTACTACATACAGATGAGCCGTCATCCCGGCGGAGGCCGGGATCCAAGTTCCAAAGCGCTGCCGCTACGCCGGCAGCATCGACCCCGTCTCGCGATACCGCACATGCCACGAGAACGCCTTCTCCAGCACGTGCGGCGTCTGTCCCCCTCCCCGGTTGGCCTCTTCCACGTACTCACGCAGCATTCCCTTGTACGGCTCGGCCACGCAGTTGTCGATGATGCGCTGCGCCCGTTCGCGCGGCGCCAGGCCGCGCAGGTCGGCCAGGCCGACTTCGGTGACGACGATGTCGACGTCGTGCTCGTTGTGGTCCACGTGCGAGACCATCGGCACGATGCTCGAGATCTTGCCGCCCTTGGCCACCGACTTGGTGGCGAATACCGATAGATAGGCGTTGCGCGCGAAGTCGCCCGAGCCGCCGATCCCGTTCATCATGTGCGTGCCCGACACGTGGGTCGAATTCACGTTGCCGTAGATGTCGAACTCCAGCGCCGTGTTGATGGCGATGATGCCGAGGCGGCGCACGACTTCGGGATGGTTGCTCACCTCCTGCGGGCGCAGCACCAGGCGGTCCTTGTAGCGCTCCAGGTTGCCGAACACTTCGCGGCCCTTGGCTTCGGACACGGTGATCGAGGAGCCCGAGGCGAAATCCAGCTTGCCGGAGTCGAACAGCTCGAAGGTCGAATCCTGCAGCACTTCCGAATACATGGTCAGGTGCTTGAACGGGCCCTCGTTCAGGCCCGACACCACCGCGTTGGCGATGGTGCCGATGCCGGCCTGGATCGGCATCAGGCTTTCGGTCAGGCGGCCCTGGGCGATCTCTGCGCCGAAGAAGTCGATCAGGTGGCCGGCGATGGCGGCGGTCTCGGCATCCGGCGGCAGGATCGTCGAGGCGCTATCAGTCTTCTCGGTGAAGACGATGGCGACGATTTTCTCCGGCGGGATCTCGATGGCGCTCGTGCCGATGCGGTCGCTCACGCTAGTCAAGGGCATCGGCTCGCGGCTCGGGCGGCGCTTGGGGATGAAGATGTCGTGCAGGCCCTCCAGGGCCGGCGACTGGCTCAGGTTGATCTCGACGATCACCTTCTCGGCCAGGATCGCGAAGCTGGCGCTGTTGCCGACCGAGGTCGTGGGAACGATGCCGCCGGTCTCGGTGATGGCCACCGCCTCGATCACAGCCACGTCGACCGGCGCGATCTGGCGCGTGCGCAGCAATTCGACGGTCTCGGACAGGTGCTGGTCCATGAACATCACCTCGCCGCTGTTGATCGCCGCGCGCAGCGCCGGGTCGGTCTGGAAGGGCATGCGGCGCGCCAGGGCGCCGGATTCGGTCAGCTGCCTGTCGGTGTCGCCGCCGAGCGAGGCGCCGGTGATCAGGGTGATCTTCAGGGGCTCATGGCGGGCGCGCTCGGCCAGCGCCAGTGGCACCGCCTTGGCGTCGCCGGCGCGGGTGAAGCCGCTCATGCCGACTGTCATGCCGTCCTTGATCCAGGTGGCCGCCTGGGCGGCATTGGTGATGCGTTCGCGCAGCTGCGGCAGGCGGATGCGGTCGTGTAGAACGTGTTCGTCGTGGTGCATGTGGTCCTCGAGGGGGCTACGAAATTACATGAGGGTGAAATCGACCGCCTGCAGGGGCGGCGGGATGTCCTCGTCGTCCAGCGCGCTGCGCAGGTCGATCTCGATCGCGCGGCAGATGGCGTCCAGCGGCAGGTCGTTCGGCTCCATGCCGAAGGGTTCCTCGAGCTCGTCGCCGAGGGCGTCGAGGCCGAAGAAGGTGTAGGCCACGATCGCCACCACCACGGGCGTCATGAATTCGAGCGTGTCGACCAGGCCGAAGGGCAGCAGGAAGCAGTACATGTACGCGGTGCGGTGCAGCAGCACCGAGTACGAGAACGGAATCGGGGTATTCTTGATGCGCTCGCACGAGGCGGCGGCGGCGGTCATCGCACTCAAGGTCGCGTCGATGTTCGCGGCCAGGCAGGCCTCGATGCGGCCCTCCTTCACGCACTGGCCGAGGTCCTGGCCCATGTGCCGCATCAGGTAGTCGGGTTTGTTGGGCGCGCCTTCCATCCGCGCGAATTCCTGCGGCGCGAGGAAGCGGGCCAGGGACGGGTCGAGCGGACGGTGGCGCAGCAGGTCGCGCAGCGAAGCGCAGAAGGCGACGGCGCGCAGGACCATGCGTACCCGCACGTCCTGCATGCCGTTGCGGGCCAGCGCCGGGCCCTCGCCCCCGATCAGGCCGGTGCACTGGCGCGCCAGGTTGCGGCTGCGCAGCACCAGCTCGCCCCACAGCTTGCGCCCTTCCCAGAAGCGGTCATAGGCCGAATTGTTGCGAAAACCCAGGAAGATCGCGAGCGGCAGGCCGATCAGGGTAAACGGGATGGGGGTGATCGTGATCTTCAGGCCGCCGAGCACGCCGTGCGTCCAGGTGACCAGGATGGCGATCGCCACGTTGACCGCGAGCGTGGGCAGGATGCGTGGCAGGACCGAACCGCGCAGCAGCAGGAACAGCTTGAGGCCGGAAGGCCTGTCTCGGATAATCACGATCTTTGCCGCTTGAAAAAGGTGTCGGTGTACACCGATATTCGCTAATATGTTCGCAAGTTAATCACTAATATGTTAGCCAGTCAAGCTCATCGTTTAGCAGAATGGAGTAGATAGTGTCCCGTCGTATCACCAACCGCGACCTGCCGCAGCAGCTGTTGAAGGCGCGCGATGCGCTGATGTCCCACTTCCGCCCGGTGCTGAACCACTTCGGCGTGACCGAGCAGCAGTGGCGCATCCTGCGCGCGCTGGACGAGCACGAGCAGCTCGAGCCGCGCGAACTGTGCGAGCTGTGCCAGATCCTGAGCCCGAGCATGGCCGGGGTGCTGGCGCGCATGGAAGAGACGGGGCTGGTGCAGCGCCGGCGCGTGGCGGCGGATGCGCGCCGGGTGATGGTGAGCCTGGCGCCGAAGGGCGACGCGCTGTTCGACGAGATGGCGCCGCTGATCGAGCGTCAGTACCGCTTGATGGAAAAGGCGTGGGGCAAGCGCGTGCTCGACGACCTGTCGGCCGCGCTGGCCGGCTTCATCGCGGCGCAGGCGACGCCGGTGCCACTGGTGGAACTGCCGAAGGACGACAGACCAGCGGACGAATGAAGCAGCACATCAGGGATGAAATTTCATTTCGTTTTGTTCCATAAATTGAAATTTTATTTCACCCCTGATGTGCCAGGGATGGTTACTGGATGACGCCGCAGGCGATCCTGCCGCCTCCGCCGCCGAGCGGCGCCGGGTGGTCGGCGTGGTTGTCGCCGCCCGCATGGACCATCAGGGCCTTGCCCTTGACGTCCGCCAGCTTCAGGCGCGGCGCCAGCACCGGGTTGGTCGCATTGCCCTTCTCGTCCACCGTCAGGGCCGGCAGGTCGCCCAGGTGGCCGTCGCCCCAGGGCAGGCCGTGCTTGCCGGTCTTGGCCGGATCCAGGTGGCCGCCGGCGGCGCCCGCGGGCACCGTCTTGCCGTCCTTCTGGTTCGGGCCGCAGCTGCCGTTTTCATGCACGTGGAAGCCGTGCAGGCCGGCCGGCAGCTTGCTCAGCGCCGGCGTGAACACGAGGCCGTGCTTCGTTTCGCTGACGGTCACGGTGCCGATATCGGCGCCCTCTCCTTTTTCGGTAGCCATCTTCATGGTGACTTTCATGTCGGCGGCGTTGGCAAGGGCACAGGTGGCGCCCAGCATGACGGCGCACATCCATCGAATGTTCATACAAACCTCCTTCGAGATCCGGTTGAGATAATAGAAAGCCAAGCAAGTGTATTCCATCCCCTTGGATGGGGGATGTTCCGGAGAACATCCCGACAGGCAGGCTTCCTACGCCGCCCCGCCCGGCTTATGGCGGCGCGTCCAGCTGAGCAGCGCCAGGCCGGCGCCGACCAGGACCAGCGGCGCCGGCTCCGGCACCCTGGCGACGTTCAGCGCCGCGACTTCCTGCCGGCTCAGGGCGTGGTCGTAGAGGTGGATGAAGTCGACCGAGCCGGTCGCGAATTCGCCCGAGCCATCGTCCTTGAAGAAGCTGAGCAGGCGCCGGCGGGGCGGCTTGCCCGGGTTGCGCGGATCGAGCTCGTCGGCCAGGTCGGTCTGGCCGGCCAGGCCGAGGCCATCCTGGAAGCTCAGCATCGCTACCCCGTCGTGATAGAAGGTCACCAGGGAATTGCTGTCGCGGGTGACGGTCAGGCGGATGTCCTGCTGCGGCGTGAAGCTGCTGCCGTTGCTGCAGTTGCCGCGATAAAAGCAGAACTTGTCGGTGGAGACGTACAGGCCGTGGTCCGGTGTCGCGAACTGGAAGTTCAGGATGCGCTGCCAGTTGGCCTTGTCGCTGCCGAGCCTGAACTCCATGTCGATCGTGTAGACCGAGCCGAGGGCGACCTGCAGCTGCAGCCCCTTGTTCGCGGTGAAGGCGTAGGCGCCTGGTCCTTTGTCGCCGCCGAAGGCGAGCAGGTCGGCCCCGCCCTTCGCGTCCTTCAGGTCGCCGTTCAGCTCATACTGGTGGATCAGCCCGGCCTGGCTGGCGCCTGCGGCGCACAGCAGCGCCGCCGCGATCAGGGAATGCAGTGTCATTTCGTGTCGTCCTCGTATTGATCAGGACAACATGGTAAAAAATGAAACACATGCATTCCACCCCCTGCGATGGGGTGAAGTGCCGCAAGCGGCTTACATGCGCGAGATCGCGGGACGCAGGATGGCCAGCAGGCCGGCTTCGGAGGTGCAGCCGAATTTCTCGTAGACCGCCTTCACGCAGTCGCGCAGCACGGCGTCGCTGACGTCCATGCGCGAGCGCGCCGCGTCGCGCCCTCCTCCCAGGCCCATCCAGAAGGCCACTTCCATCTGCTGCGGCGACAGCTCGACGCTGCCCAGGGCGCGCCAGATCCGCAGCGGCATGGGCACCACGAACTTCAGGAAGATGCCGACGGTGCGGCTGTGGATGGCGTCGTAGGAACCGGCGCTCATCCACTGCGCGCGCGCTTCCAGCACGCCGCCGGCCAGCTCCAATGTCCCGGCCGGCAGGCGCCAGGGATAGCGTTCGCCGTACACCACCGACTCCACCAGGCGCAGGCAGAACGGCGGCAGGCTGCGGCGGTCGAACACCTGCTGCTCCTGCGAGGCCAGCTGGTCGAGCAGCGCGCCGGCCGAGTCGCTCAGGAACAGGATGTCGCCATTGGTGGTGGCCAGCAGCATGGCCTCGTCCTCGATCACACCAAGCAGGCCGTTGCCGGCCGCGGCGGCCGCATTGACATTCTGCAGCGCGTAATCGAAATACTTGGCGACGCGCCCCAGGTCTTCCTCGTCGTCCGTGTCGAAGGCCGGGCCGTCGTCGCGCAGCAGGGTGAGCGTGCCGAGCGGGTTCGCCGCCGGGCCCAGGCGCACCTCGAGCACGTGGGCCGCGCGCGCGCGCGCCTCCGCCGGCGGCACGCCGAAGTGCACCGAATCGCCATAAAAATAGCCGTTGGGCGGGGGCAGCACGCCGAGCACGTTCGCCTCGTGCACGTCTTCCGGCGCGCGTTCGGCGTGCAGGAACAGCTGGGAAGCGCTGTTGGGGATCAGCTCGCGCACCAGTTCCAGTGCATCGGGGATGAGGGTCATCAGGTGCAGCCCGCCGGAACACAGGATCCGCAGGCGCGCCCATTGGCGGCTGTTCTTTTTACGGGACACGGGCGTAGACAGATGTCGGGGAGTTAAGAATATTGCTGAGTTACAGCAACAATGTCAACACACAATCAGCTGACGCCCGCAATATCCGGTTCCTGTGCCACACCTGTCTGCGCCCTGTCGACCGGCGGCTGGCACTGCGGCAGCCGGGCCAGGATGTCCGCCAGCGCCCGGAACTCCACCGGCTTGACCAGGTGGTGCTCGAAGCCGGCCTGCTTCGACAGGTCGCGGTCGCGCGCCTGGCCGTAGCCGGTGAGCGCGATGAAGCTGGCCGTCGGATGCTCGCGGCGCAGGCGGCGCGCCAGCTCGTAGCCGGTCATGTCGGGCAGGCCGATGTCGAGGATGAAGGCGTGGGTGTCCGCGATGTCGGCGGACGCGAGCGTGCGCAGGGCGCCCTCGAACACGTGCACGGTGTGCCCCTGCTCGCGCAGCAGCACCGCCAGCGAATGGGCCGCGTCGACATTGTCGTCGACGATGGTGAGCGTGCACGGCGCGACCGGCCGCGCAGCTGTCGCGGCGCGCATCGGCGCCGGCGCCACGCAGGCGTCTGTTTCCTGGGCCAGGGGCAGCAGGACCGACACCGAGGACCCCAGGTTCGGCCCGTCGCTGTGCGCCTCCACCTGGCCGCCGTGCATCTGGACGATGGTCTTGACCAGCGCCAGGCCGATCCCGAGGCCGCCCTGCGAGCGGTCCGGCGTGCGCTCGGCCTGGGTGAACAGGTCGAACACGTGCGGCAGCAGCTTGGCGTCCATGCCGGCGCCGTTGTCGATGACGGTCATGCGCGCCTGCTCCGGGCCGGCCTCCAGGCGCAAGATGATCTTGCCGCCCTGCGGCGTGTACTTGGCGGCGTTGTTCAGGAGGTTCACCAGCACCTGCACCAGGCGCGTGCGGTCGCCCGCCACGACGACCTGCCGCATGGGCGCTTCCACCGTCAGCGCATGCTTGCGCTCCTCGATGTGCGGGCGCGCCTGCTCGACCGCGGCGCGCAGCACGCCGCTCAGTTCCAGCGTCTCGGTCTCGAGCTTGACCAGGCCGCGCGTCACCCTGGACACATCCAGCAGGTCGTCCACCAGCTCGGTCATGTGGCGCACCTGGCGCGAGATGATGCTGCTGGCCTTCAGGCGCAGGTTCTCGTCGACATTCGGCATGCGCAGCAGCTGGGCCGCGTTGGTGATCGGCGCCAGCGGGTTGCGCAGCTCGTGCGCCAGCATGGCGAGGAACTCGTCCTTCATCTTGCTGTGGCGCTCGGCCTCGGCGCGCGCGGCGCGCTCGCTGGCCAGGATGCCTTCGCGCTCCCGGGCCGCGCGCTGCGCCAGGTCGTACAGGCGCGCATTGTCGATCGCCACCGCGGCCTGGGCCACGAAGCCGGCGATGAGCTGCTCGGTGCGCTCGTCGAACATCTTCGGTTGCGAGTGCCCGAAGAACAGGCCGCCCAGCACCTCGCCCGAGCGCGAGCTGACCGCGGCGGCCAAATAGCTGCGCACCGGCAGGTGCCCTTTCGGCATGCCGTGGTGCGGCCCCATGCGGCCGTAGCGCGGGTCCTTGGTGATGTCGTCGCTGCGAATCGGCGGCCCGCCGTTGAAGGTGGGCGCGAACACCGCGGTCGGGCGCGGGTGGCCGAAGCCTTCGAAGGCTTCGCGCGGCGCGCCGCAGAGCGTGTACAACAGGTAGGCGTCGCCGTTGGCGTCCTTGCCGTTGTAGAAGAAGGCGCCGAATTCGGCGCCGGTCAGCTCGGTGGCGGCGTCGGTGACGGACTGCAGCAGGGTGTCGATGTCGAGCGTGGAAGCCAGCACCTTGCCGGCGCGGTTCAGCAATTCGAGCATGCGCGTCTCTTCGCGCAGCGCTTCCTCGGCGCGGATGCGGCGCAGCGCTTCCCAGGTGCGGCGCGCCAGGTCTTCGGCCAGGCTGCGCTCATCGATGGTCCAGCGGTAGGCGTGGTCCTTGTACAGGAAGCCGGCGCCGTGCAGGCGGTCGCCGTCCTTCAAGGGGATGACTACCACCGAATGGATGCCGAGCATCAGGCAGGGCTTGGCGACGGCCGCGCATTCCGGATCGGTCGAGACGTCGTTGATGCAGATGGTGGCGCCGCCGCGCAGCGCGTCGATCTGGTTCGGCGACAGCATGTCGATCGGCAGCGTGCCCTGGGCCCCGCCGGTCTCGACGCCGTCCTTCCACTCTTCCTTGACGGTGAAGGTGCGCTTGTCCTCGTCGAGTTCGACGTAGGCGACGTTGGAGTTGGTGAAGTATTCGCTGGTGAGGCCAATCGTCGCCTTGAGCATCGGCCCGAACTCGGTCTCGCGGCGCAGGGTGTCGGCCAGCTTGACCTGGTAATCGCGGCGGCGTTCGCCCAGCACGGCCTTGGTGATGTCGGCGAAGGTGACCAGCACGCCCTCGACCTTGCCGCTGTCGCCATAGATCGGGCTGTACGAATAGCTGAAGTAACAGGTCTCGTAGTAGCCGTAGCGGTTGATCGTCAGCGGCAATCCTTCGGAGCCGAGCGCCGCGCCCTGGCGCACCTGTTCCCACATCGGACCGATGGTCGGCCAGATCTCGGACCAGGTGACGCGCGAGTCATTGCCGAGGGCGGCATCGTGCTTGTCGCCGAGGATGGGGAGGTAGGCGTCGTTGAAGAACTGGACGTAGGCGTCGCCCCAGGCGAGGTAGGCCGGCAGGCGCAGGTCGAGGACGGTGCGGACGGCGCTTTTCAGGCTTTGCGGCCAGCCGCTGACCGGGCCAACCGGGGTCGTCTCCCAGGGGAAGCAGCGCATGCGGCGCTCCATTTCCAACATGGTCGTCGATGCGCTTGCAGCGTCGGAAGCCGCGTCAAAGGGCCAAGGCATGGTGCTCGCTGGGCAAGGAATGTGGATGGATCGATAACTCAGCTGTGGATCATAGCAGTCATTACACGGGATGGGCGTACGGATGAGTTAAATGAACAACATTGTGTCGTACATGTGTCTGTGCACTTGCGCTTTACCCTGAATGGGTAAGTTGGCGCTGGATGTGCGGGGTTTGTCCGCTTGCGGTGGGGAGTCGATTTAGAATGGTTTTCCTGGTCAGTCAGGGCTGTCTCTTCAGCGAAAGGAATCCATATGAATCGTTCTCTCCTGCTCATCGCCCTGCTTGGCCTGATGGCGCCGCTGGCGCATGCGGACGAGCCTTCCGTATGCACGTCGGTGTGCGCATCCGAGAAGCAGCAATGCACGAACCGTGGAGGCCGACTGACCGGGTTCGACAAGCTGCCCCCGGTCGAGGAAACGAACCAGTTTGCGCGTGTAGCAAACCATGGGCAGGTGGAGTCGGTGCCGGCACGTGCGGCGGAGCAGTCCGATTTTTACAAGCGCAAGCGGGAAAGGCTCGATGCTTGCGATGCGAGCTATCTGAGATGCACTCGTGCGTGTGCTCCGACCACCTCGTCCATCGCTACCAAGGCCGTGCCGAAACAGTGAACTGAAGTATGCAGGTGAGCCTGGCGATCGGCCGAGCCGGGTTTGTTCGTAAAAGAACATCGGCAAAAAAAACGGCACCCCTCAGGGTGCCGTCTTCATTTCAGCTAGCTACAGCGATCACTCGCCATCGCCCTGATGCTGCTCGACCGAAGCCGCAGCATTCTGCTGGTCTTCCATCGCCTGCAGTTCGGCGGCCATGTTGGCCTTCTCCTGCTGCAGCAGTGCCTGGCGCTCTTCCGCCTCCCACACTTCCTTCTCCTTGCGGGCGCGGTGGAATGCCAGACCGGTACCGCCAGGGATCAGGCGGCCGACGATGACGTTTTCCTTCAGACCGCGCAGACCGTCGCGCTTGCCCATGATCGCCGCTTCGGTGAGGACGCGGGTGGTTTCCTGGAACGATGCGGCCGAGATGAACGAGTCGGTCGACAGCGATGCCTTGGTAATACCCAGCAGCACGTTTTCGTACTGTGCCGGCAGCTTGCCGACGGCGTTGACCTTGTCGTTCTCTTCCAGCAGTTCCGAACGCTCCACCTGCTCGCCGACGATGTAGTCGGTGTCGCCGGCATCGGTGATCTGCACACGACGCAGCATCTGGCGAACGATCACCTCGATGTGCTTGTCGTTGATCTTCACACCCTGCAGACGGTACACGTCCTGCACCTCGTCCACGATGTAGCGGGCCAGCGCTTCGATACCCAGCAGGCGCAGGATGTCCTGCGGATCTGCCGGACCGTCGACGATCATCTCGCCCTTGTTCACCACCTGGCCGTCGTGCACCAGCACTTGCTTGTCCTTGGTGATCAGGAACTCGTGCTTGTTGCCGTCCATGTCGGTGATTTCCAGACGCTGCTTGCCCTTGGTCTCCTTACCGAATGCGACGGTACCGGTGACTTCGGCCAGCATGCCCGCGTCTTTCGGCGAACGTGCTTCGAACAGTTCGGCAACGCGCGGCAGACCACCGGTAATGTCACGGGTCTTCTGCGATTCGGTCGGGATACGTGCCAGCACTTCACCCACCGAGACCTGCTGACCGTCCTTGACCATGATCAGCGCGCCGACCTGGAAGCCGATCGTCACGGCGTGTTCGGTGCCGGCGATCTTCACTTCCTGGCCTTCTTCGTTCAGCAGCTTGACCTGCGGACGCAGGACCTTGCCCGAACCGCGGCGCTTCGGATCGATCGCCACCAGGGTCGACAGGCCGGTCACTTCGTCCACCTGGCGAGCGACGGTGACGCCCTCTTCCACGTTTTCGAACTTGATCGTACCGGCGTACTCGGTAATGATCGGACGGGTCAGCGGATCCCAGGTCGACAGCGCGGTGCCGGCCTTGACGACCTGGCCGTCCTTGACGATCAGGGTCGCGCCGTACGGCACCTTGTGACGCTCGCGCTCACGGCCGTGGTCGTCGGTGATCAGGACTTCGCCCGAACGCGAGATGACGATCTGCGCGCCCTTGCCGTTGGTGACGTAACGCATCGTGGCGGTGAAGCGCACGGTGCCGTTCGACTTGGCTTCGACCGACGATGCCACTGCCGCACGCGATGCCGCACCACCGATGTGGAAGGTACGCATGGTCAGCTGGGTACCCGGCTCACCGATCGACTGTGCCGCCACGACGCCGACTGCTTCGCCGGCGTTGACCAGCATGCCGCGGCCGAGGTCACGGCCGTAGCACTTGGCGCACAGGCCGTAGCGCGTGTCGCAGTTCAGCGGGGTGCGGACCTTCACTTCGTCGATGCCGACGCGTTCGATCTCTTCCACCATGTCTTCGTCCAGCAGGGTGCCGGCTTCGAACAGGGTTTCCTGGGTTTCCGGGTTGACGACGTCGGTACCGGTCACGCGGCCGAGGATACGGTCGCGCAGCGGCTCGATGACTTCACCGCCTTCGACCATCGCCTTCATGTGCGTGCCGTTGGTGGTGCCGCAATCGTCCTCGATCACCACCAGATCCTGGGTCACGTCGACCAGGCGGCGGGTCAGGTAACCCGAGTTCGCGGTCTTCAGTGCCGTATCCGCCAGACCTTTACGAGCGCCGTGGGTCGAGATGAAGTACTGCAGAACGTTCAGGCCTTCGCGGAAGTTCGCGGTAATCGGCGTTTCGATAATCGAACCGTCCGGCTTGGCCATCAGGCCTCGCATACCGGCCAGCTGGCGGATCTGGGCTGCCGAACCACGGGCGCCCGAGTCGGCCATCATGTAAATCGCGTTGAACGATTCCTGGGTGCCTTCGGTGCCGTCACGCTTGGTGACCGGTTCCACTTTCAGCTGGTCCATCATCGCCTTGCCGACTTCGTCCGAGGTCTTGCCCCAGATGTCGACGACCTTGTTGTAACGCTCGCCGGCGGTGACCAGACCCGAAGCGTACTGCTGCTCGATCTGCTTCACTTCCGCTTCGGCGGTCGCGATCATGCCCTTCTTGACGTCCGGGATCAGCATGTCGTCGACGGCGATCGAGATGCCGGCGCGGGTCGCCAGGCGGAAGCCCGACTGCATCAGCTTGTCCGCGAAGACGACGGTCGCACGCAGGCCGCACTTGCGGAACGACGTGTTGATCAGCTTCGAGATTTCCTTCTTCTTCAGCGCGCGGTTCAGCACCGAGAACGGCAGGCCTTTCGGCAGGATCTCGGACAGGATGGCGCGGCCGACGGTGGTCTCGTAGCGGGTCACGGTGCGGTCGAATTCACCCTCGGCGTTCTTCGGGTGCTCGACGATACGCACGGTGATGCGGGTCGCCAGTTCGACTTCCTTGTTGTCGTACGCGCGGATGACTTCCGACACGTCCGGGAACATCATGCCTTCGCCCTTGGCGTTGATCGCCTCGCGGGTCGCGTAGTACAGACCCAGCACGATATCCTGCGACGGCACGATCGACGGTTCGCCGTTCGACGGGAACAGGATGTTGTTCGAGGCCAGCATCAGGGTGCGGGCTTCCATCTGCGCTTCGATCGACAGCGGCACGTGGACTGCCATCTGGTCACCGTCGAAGTCGGCGTTGAACGCCGCGCAGACCAGCGGGTGCAGCTGGATGGCTTTACCTTCGATCAGGACCGGCTCGAACGCCTGGATACCGAGACGGTGCAGGGTCGGTGCACGGTTCAGCATGACCGGGTGCTCTTTGATGACCTCTTCCAGGATGTCCCAGACCACCGGTTCCTGGATTTCGACCAGCTTCTTCGCCGCCTTGATGGTAGTCGCGAGACCCATCAGTTCCAGCTTGTTGAAGATGAAGGGCTTGAACAGTTCCAGGGCCATCAGCTTCGGCAGGCCGCACTGGTGCAGCTTCAGCTGCGGACCCACCACGATGACCGAACGGCCCGAGTAGTCGACGCGCTTGCCCAGCAGGTTCTGACGGAAGCGGCCGCCCTTACCCTTGATCATTTCAGCCAGCGACTTCAGCGGACGCTTGTTGGCGCCGGTCATCGCCTTGCCGCGACGGCCGTTGTCCAGCAGCGAGTCCACTGCTTCCTGCAGCATGCGCTTCTCGTTACGCGTAATGATTTCCGGAGCGCGCAGTTCCATCAGGCGCTTCAGACGGTTGTTACGGTTGATGACGCGGCGATACAGGTCGTTCAGGTCGGAGGTCGCGAAACGGCCGCCATCCAGCGGGACGAGCGGACGCAGCTCCGGCGGCAGGACCGGGAGCACTTCCATGATCATCCACTCAGGCTTGATGCCCGAGCGCTGGAACGCCTCGAGCACCTTCAGGCGCTTGGCGTATTTCTTGATCTTGGCTTCGGATTTCGATTCCTTCAGCTCGACGCGCAGGGCTTCGGCATCGCGGTGGATGTCGATCGAGCGCAGCAGTTCACGGATGCCTTCGGCGCCCATGAATGCGGTGAAGTCGTCGCCGTACTCTTCGTACTTGGCGGCGTAGTCGTCTTCCGACATGATCTGGCACTTCTTCAGCGGGGTCATGCCAGGATCGGTCACGACGTATGCTTCGAAGTACAGCACGCGTTCGATATCGCGCAGGGTCATGTCCAGGACCATGCCCAGACGCGACGGCAGCGACTTCAGGAACCAGATGTGGGCGGTCGGCGAGGCCAGCTCGATGTGGCCCATGCGCTCACGGCGCACCTTGGCCAGCGTGACTTCGACGCCGCACTTCTCGCAGATGACGCCGCGGTGCTTCAGGCGCTTGTACTTGCCGCACAGGCATTCGTAGTCCTTGATCGGGCCAAAGATCTTGGCGCAGAACAGACCGTCGCGCTCGGGCTTGAAGGTGCGGTAGTTGATGGTTTCCGGCTTCTTGACTTCGCCGAACGACCAGGAACGGATTTTTTCAGGCGAGGCGAGGCCGATCTTGATGGCGTCGAAGCTCTCGTTTTGCTGAACTTGCTTGAATAGATCGAGCAGTGCTTTCATGTATCACTCCAGAGGTGATTGAATTCTTTACTGAGTACTACTACCGCCGCTTCTCGCCGATTTTCGCCGGCGTTTGCTGAACCGTATCCCTTGAAAACGTCATCCCGGCGCAGGCCGGGATCCAAGTTTTTCGGCATATCAGCCGAATTGGGCCCCGGCCTGCGCCGGGGCGACGACTCGAAGGTCGCGGGCCAACCCGAAGGCTGGCGGCCATGCTGGCCCTGCTTAGCTGCGCTCGAGATCGATGTCGATACCCAGCGAGCGGATTTCCTTCACCAGCACGTTGAACGATTCCGGCATGCCGGCATCGATCACGTGATCGCCCTTGACCAGGTTCTCGTAAACCTTGGTACGGCCGTTCACGTCGTCCGACTTCACAGTCAGCATTTCCTGCAGCACGTAGGACGCGCCGTAGGCTTCCAGTGCCCACACCTCCATCTCACCGAAGCGCTGGCCACCGAACTGGGCTTTACCGCCCAGCGGCTGCTGCGTCACCAGCGAGTACGGACCGGTCGAACGGGCGTGCATCTTGTCGTCGACCAGGTGGTGCAGCTTCAGCATGTGCATGAAGCCGACGGTGACCTTGCGCTCGAATGCTTCGCCGGTGCGGCCGTCGAACATCGTGACCTGGTTCTTCGACGGGGTCATGCCCAGGTGGGCCGCGATCTCGTCCGGGAACGCCAGGTCCAGCATGCGGCGGATTTCGGTCTCGTGCGCACCGTCGAACACCGGCGTCGCGAACGGCACGCCGTTCTTCAGGTTGTTCGCCAGGGTCAGGATCTCTTCATCGCTGAAGCTGTCGAGGTCTTCCTTGCGGCCGGTCTCGTTGTAAATCTTGCCCAGGAAGCCGCGCAGTTCTTCTGCCTTGGCTTGTGCGCGCAGCATGTCGCCGATACGCAGGCCCAGGCCCTTCGCCGCCCAACCGAGGTGGGTTTCGAGGATCTGACCGACGTTCATACGCGACGGAACGCCCAGCGGGTTCAGCACGACGTCGGCCGGGGTACCATCGGCCATGAACGGCATGTCTTCCACCGGCACGATACGCGAGACCACACCCTTGTTGCCGTGGCGGCCTGCCATCTTGTCGCCCGACTGCAGGCGGCGCTTGACGGCCAGGTAGACCTTGACCATCTTCTGCACGCCAGGCTGCAGCTCGTCGCCCTGGGTCAGCTTCTTGCGCTTCTCTTCGAAGGCCAGGTCGAACTGGTGGCGCTTCTCGTTGATGGACTCCTTGATCGCTTCCAGTGCGTTGGCGGTCTCGTCGTCGGCCGGACGGATGTCGAACCAGTGGAACTTGTCCAGGTCCGCCAGGTATTCAGCGGTGATCGCAGCACCCTTGGCCAGCTTCTTCGGACCGCCGTTGACCACTTTACCGATCAGCATGCGCTCCAGACGCTGGAAGGCGTCGCCTTCCACGATACGCATCTGGTCGTTCAGGTCCAGGCGGTAGCGCTTCAGCTCGTCGTCGATGATCTGCTGGGCGCGCTTGTCGCGCTGGATGCCTTCGCGGGTGAACACTTGCACGTCGATGACGGTGCCGACCATGCCCGACGGCACGCGCAGCGAGGTGTCCTTCACGTCCGAGGCCTTTTCGCCGAAGATCGCGCGCAGCAGCTTCTCTTCCGGGGTCAGCTGGGTCTCGCCCTTCGGGGTGACCTTACCGACCAGCACGTCGCCGGCTTGCACTTCGGCGCCGATGTACACGATGCCCGATTCGTCCAGGCGAGCCAGCTGGTTCTCGGCCAGGTTCGAGATGTCGCGGGTGATTTCTTCCGCGCCCAGCTTGGTGTCACGGGCGACCACGCTCAGTTCCTCGATGTGGATCGAGGTGTAGCGGTCGTCCTTGACCACGTTTTCCGAGATCAGGATCGAGTCTTCGAAGTTCAGGCCGTTCCACGGCATAAAGGCCACCAGCATGTTCTGGCCCAGTGCCAGTTCGCCCAGGTCGGTCGAGGCGCCGTCGGCGATGACGTCGCCGCGTGCCACGCGATCGCCCACTTGCACGATCGGACGCTGGTTGATGTTGGTGTTCTGGTTCGAACGGGTGTACTTGATCAGGTTATAGATGTCCACACCGACTTCGCCGGCTTGCGCCTCGTCGTCGTTGACGCGGATGACCACACGGCCCGCATCGATGTAGTCGACCACGCCGCCGCGCAGGGCCTGCACGGTGGTGCCCGAGTCGACCGCCACGGTGCGCTCGATGCCGGTACCGACGAAGGCTTTTTCCGGACGCAGGCAAGGCACGGCCTGGCGCTGCATGTTGGCGCCCATCAGTGCACGGTTCGCGTCATCGTGCTCGAGGAACGGAATCAGCGAGGCTGCGACCGACACGATCTGGCCCGGGGCCACGTCCATGTACTGGATGCGTTCCGGCGAGACCAGGATGGTTTCACCAGCTTCACGTGCCGACACCAGTTCGTCGACCAGTTGGCCTTCTTCATTGATCGCGGCGTTTGCCTGCGCAATGATGTAGCGGCCTTCTTCGATCGCCGACAGGTATTCGATCTTGTCGGTGACCTTCGAACCGTCGACCTTGCGGTACGGGGTTTCCAGGAAGCCGTATTCGTTCAGGCGGGCGTACAGTGCCAGCGAGTTGATCAGGCCGATGTTCGGGCCTTCAGGCGTTTCGATCGGGCACACGCGGCCGTAGTGGGTCGGGTGCACGTCGCGCACCTCGAAGCCTGCACGTTCGCGGGTCAGGCCGCCCGGGCCAAGGGCCGAGACGCGGCGCTTGTGGGTGACTTCCGACAGCGGGTTGGTCTGGTCCATGAACTGCGACAGCTGCGACGAACCGAAGAACTCGCGGATCGCTGCCGAGATCGGCTTGCTGTTGATCAGGTCGTGCGGCATCAGGTTGTCCGCTTCGGCCTGGCCGAGGCGTTCCTTTACTGCGCGCTCGACGCGCACCAGGCCGGCACGGAACTGGTTCTCAGCCAATTCGCCGACGCAACGCACGCGGCGGTTACCCAGGTGATCGATGTCGTCGACTTCGCCGCGGCCATTGCGCAGCTCGACCAGGATCTTGATCACGGCCAGGATGTCTTCGTTCGACAGGGTCATGTCGCCCACGAGTTCGTCACGGCCGATACGGCGGTTGAACTTCATGCGGCCGACAGCCGACAGGTCGTAGCGTTCCGGCATGTAGAACAGGCCGTTGAACAGGGCTTCCACCGATTCTTCGGTCGGCGGTTCGCCAGGACGCATCATGCGGTAGATCGCCACGCGCGCGGCGGTCTGGTCGGCGGTGTCGTCGGTGCGCAGGGTCTGCGAGATGTAGCCGCCCTGGTCCAGGTCGTTGGTGTACAGCGTCTGGATGTCGGTCACGCTGGCGTCGCGCAGCTTGCCCAGCAGTTCTTCGGTCAGCTCGTCGTTGGCGACGGCGATGACTTCGCCGGTGTCCTGGTCGACGATGTTCTTGGCCAGCACGCGGCCCAGCAGGTAGTCTTCCGGCACCGAGATCGACTTGATGCCGGCGGCTTCGATGTCACGGACGTGCTTGGCGTTGATACGCTTGTCCTTGGTGACGATGGTCTTGCCCGACTTCGGATCGACGATGTCGAAGCGCGCGACTTCGCCACGCAGGCGTTCGGACACGAACTCCAGCTCGCCGCCTTCATTGCGGAGGGTGAAATTGTCGAAGACGAAGAAGTTCGCCAGGATCTGCTCCGGCGTCATGCCGATGGCCTTCAGCAGGATCGTGACCGGCATCTTGCGGCGACGGTCGACGCGGAAGAACAGGATGTCCTTCGGGTCGAACTCGAAGTCCAGCCAGGAGCCGCGGTAAGGAATGATACGAGCCGAGAACAGCAGCTTGCCCGACGAGTGGGTCTTGCCGCGGTCGTGTTCGAAGAACACGCCCGGGGAGCGGTGCAGCTGCGAGACGATGACGCGCTCGGTACCGTTGATGACGAACGAACCGTTCGTGGTCATCAGCGGCAGTTCGCCCATGTACACTTCCTGCTCTTTCATTTCCTTCACGACCGGCTTGGTCGGCGATTCCTTGTCCAGGATCACCAGACGCACCTTGGCGCGCAGCGGCGACGCGAAGGTCAGGCCACGCTGCTGGCACTCTTTCACGTCAAACGCAGGGTCGCCCAGCACATAGGACAGGAACTCGAGGCGCGCAAAACCATTGTGCGACACGATCGGGAAGATGGAGCTGAAGGCCGATTGCAGGCCTTCGTTCTTGCGCACGGAGGGAACGGCGTCCGCTTGCAGGAAATTCTCGTAGGATTCGAGCTGGGTAGCCAGAAGATAAGGAACGTTGTGAACGTTGGCGCGCTTCGCGAACGACTTGCGAATGCGCTTCTTCTCAGTAAATGAGTAGTGCATGGACACTCCGTGAGTGACAGAAAGGATGAGAATTCAGGAATTGCCAGTGGTGGTCGCACCACACGCAAGGCCTGAAGCCTCTGCTTTCCCGCCAGGTGATTAAGACAGCCGTACTGCTGTGTTACGATATTTCTGAAACGATGATGCAGTGATGCTTTGTTTCCTGCCGGCCCCAGATGCAAACGTTTGACGCAGGGACGACAAAAGAGCCAAAGCCGCATCCCCTCCCTTTCGGCAGGTTCCGCAAGCTTTGACTCCCGCGCTGGGCACCCTTGATGAGTGCCCAATGCATATGTATTACTTCAGCTCGGCCTTGGCGCCAGCTTCTTCCAGCTTCTTCTTAGCGGCTTCAGCGTCAGCTTTCGGCAGGGCTTCTTTCACGGTCTTCGGTGCGCCGTCGACGACGTCTTTGGCTTCCTTCAGGCCCAGGCCGGTGATTTCGCGGACTGCCTTGATGACGCCGACTTTGTTCGCGCCGACTTCGGTCAGGACAACGTTGAACTCGGTCTGCTCTTCAGCAGCAGCTGCGCCGCCAGCGGCACCGCCAGCTGCCGGTGCTGCCATTGCAGCTGCCGACACGCCGAACTTCTCTTCGAAAGCCTTGACCAGGTCGTTCAGTTCCATGACCGACATTGCGCCAACTGCGTCCAGGAACTCTTCTTTGCTAATTGCCATTTGAAACTCCAAATATTGTGTGTGTGTAGTACAGGTTTGGTTCTACTTGAACAGAAAGACGCGAAGCGATTACGCTTCGGCGGCTTCCGCTGCCGGAGCAGCGGCGCCTTCGCCTTTTTGTGCTGCGACTGCAGCCAGAACTCGTGCGAAGCCCGACACCGGTGCCTGCATGACGCCCAGCAGCTGGGCGATGAGGACTTCACGGCTCGGGATGCTTGCCAGCGCGGTCACGCCGGCGACATCCAGTGCCTTACCAGCGTAGTTACCAGCTTTCACGACCAGCTTGTCGTTGGTTTTAGCGAAGTCATTGATGACTTTAGCTGCTGCAACGGCGTCGTCCGAGATCGAGTAGATCAGCGGGCCGGTCATGGAATCTGCCAGCGCGGCAAACTGCGTGCCCTCAACCGAGCGACGAGCCAGCGTGTTCTTCAGAACACGCAGGTAGACGCCCTGGGCACGTGCGGCTGCACGGAGTTTGGTCAAGTGAGCAACCTGGATGCCACGGTACTCAGCCACGACGATGGTCTGCGCGGTTGCAACTTTAGCGCTTACCTCTTCGACGACAGCCTTTTTGTCATTCAGATTAAGACCCACGGTCAATCTCCTTAAATGATGCGAACAACATGTTCACATCGGTTCGAACACGGCGTCCGAAGTTAAGAAGTCAATCTAACGCGGATGAACTCACGCAGCGTGGACTACAAAACTTGTTCGGGTACACCATCTGCGTTGGGTGGTCTATTAACCTCTGGCTCAACCTCTGCCTTCGGCCCAACGGTCTTTGATTGCCTGCCGGAGCGGTGATTTGCCCCGACAGCCCAAAGATGCGCCCTGCGATGAAGCTGCAGGGACTTAATACGAGAAACTTGGTTCCCGGCCTTCGCCGGGACGACGACCGCGCTTTCGCGCAGTCATCGATTAAGCAGCAGCGATCGAAGCGTGGTCGACGCGGACGCCGGCGCCCATGGTCGACGAGATCGCGACCTTGCGCAGGTACACGCCCTTCGAGGTTGCCGGCTTGGCCTTGTTCAGGGCTTCCAGCAGTGCCGACAGGTTGGTCTTCAGCTGCTCGTCCGAGAAGGACTTGCGGCCGATGGTGGCGTGCACGATACCAGCCTTGTCGGTACGGTACTGGACCTGACCGGCCTTGGCGTTCTTGACGGCGCCAGCCACGTCCGGGGTCACGGTGCCGACCTTCGGGTTCGGCATCAGGCCGCGCGGGCCCAGGATCTGACCCAGGGTACCGACGATACGCATGGTGTCCGGCGAAGCGATCACGATGTCGAACGGCATGTTGCCGGCCTTGACCATCTCGGCCAGGTCTTCCATACCGACGATGTCGGCGCCGGCTGCTTTAGCAGCTTCAGCCTTGTCGCCCGAAGCGAAGACAGCGACGCGCACGGTCTTGCCGGTGCCTGCTGGCAGGACGACCGAACCGCGGACAACCTGGTCCGACTTCTTCGGGTCCACGCCGAGCTGGATCGCGACGTCGATCGACTCGTTGAACTTGGCGGTGGCGAATTCCTTGACGATCGACACAGCGTTGTCGAACGCGTAGACCTTGTTACGGTCCACTTTTGCTTTCATTTCTTTGACGCGCTTGGACAGCTTAGCCATTACACACCCTCCACCGTGATGCCCATCGAACGTGCCGAGCCAGCGATGATACGCACTGCTGCGTCCATGTCGGCGGCGGTCAGGTCCGGCTGCTTGGTTTTTGCGATTTCTTCAGCCTGAGCACGGGTCAGCGTGCCAACCTTGTCGGTATGTGGCTTCGGCGAACCCTTGGTGATGCCAGCGGCTTTCTTGATCAGGTAGGTTGCCGGCGGGGTCTTCATCACGAAGGTGAAGGACTTGTCGGCGAACGCGGTGATCACGACAGGAATCGGCATGCCCGGCTCGAAGCCCTGGGTCTGGGCGTTGAACGCCTTGCAGAATTCCATGATGTTCAGGCCGCGCTGACCCAGTGCTGGGCCGATCGGTGGGGACGGGTTTGCTTTACCAGCTGCGACTTGCAGCTTGATAAAACCAATAATCTTCTTGGCCATGATGGCTCCTTGATTTGGTTTGAGTAGTAGCGCCCCACCACTACTACTCTGGCGGGGCTCCTCTTACCGGATTCCGCCTTGCTGCTGCGACGCTCCGATGTAAGCGCTTTAAACCTTTTCTACCTGCCCGAACTCCAGTTCCACCGGAGTTGCGCGGCCGAAGATGGTGACAGAGACACGCACCTTCGATTTTTCGTAGTTGACTTCTTCGACGTTGCCGTTGAAGTCGGTGAACGGGCCTTCCTTGATCCGGACCTGCTCGCCCACTTCGTACAGGACTTTCGGACGCGGCTTTTCGACGCCTTCCTGGACCTGCTGCATGATCTTGTCGATCTCGCGCGCCGGGATCGGCGTCGGCTTGTTCGACTTGCCACCGATGAAGCCGGTGACCTTGCTGGTGTTCTTGACCAGGTGCCAGGTCTCGTCCGTCATTTCCATCTCAACCAGGACATAGCCCGGGAAGAAACGACGCTCGGAGACGGCCTTGGTGCCGTTGCGCATCTCGACGACTTCTTCAGTCGGGACCAGGATGCGGCCGAACTGCTCCTGCATGCCCGCGCGCTCGATGCGCTCGGTGAGGGCGCGCATGACGCTCTTTTCCATGCCGGAGTAGACGTGTACGACGTACCAGCGCTTGTTGCTTACCGGGACACTCACGGGAGCCGCACCAGCGTCTTGCGCCGGGTCTTGGCCCGGCGCGTTGTCTTGCACGTTATCGCTCATCAGTTTTTCCATCCCAGGACCAGGTCGTACAACAGGAATTCCAGAACCTTATCCGTGCCCCACAGGAAGATCGCGGTAACGACCACGAAGGCGAACACGATGCCGGTGATCTGGGTAGCTTCCCGACGGGTCGGCCACACAACTTTCTTGGTCTCGCGCACCGACTCCTTGGCGAAGCTCAGGAACTCACGGCCGGTGGTGGAGGTCCACAAAAGCAGGACAGCAAAAACTAAACCAGCCACGAGGGCGCCGGCGGCGACCAAGGCTGGTTTGTTTTGGCCTTTCAGGTAAAAGAACCCGATAACGCCTGCAATCGTGGCAACTACCGCCAGTGCGACCTTGAACTTGTCATTCGAGGTGCTGACAGTTTGCACGGATTGATTGGACATTCTTCTTTACTTTCGGTGCCTACGCACCAGAATTCGGTGGCAGGGGCGGAGGGAATCGAACCCGCGACCTTCGGTTTTGGAGACCGACGCTCTGCCAATTGAGCTACACCCCTACGAAAACTTCTCGCTGAATCCAGCATTATACATGGTACGCGCGTACCAGGCAATGCTGGTCGAGGGAAGCGTTGTTCTGCCTCCCTCTACCATCGCTTATCAGGCGATGATCTTGGCAACCACGCCGGCGCCGACGGTAC
>NZ_DKJX01000121.1:0-3832 GCF_002454935.1 Massilia sp. UBA6681 | reverse complement strand
CGGCCGGCGGCAGCGCCAGCCGCCCCTTGCCGGCGCGCGCGCGGCGGGCCACGGCGCTGCTGTTCGGGCGCGATACGGCGCCGACGGTCGGTCAGCTGGTCGAGGCGGATTTCGTCGCCGTGCGCAGCACGGCGCCGGTGACGGCGCTGCTCACCCGCTTCCATGAGGGAGCGAAGCAGGTGTTCGTGGTGGACGAGGAGGGCAGGCTGGCCGGGATGGTGCAGCCCGGCGACCTGCTGGTGGGACTGGATCTGGGCCTGACGGAAGCGGCTGCGTGAGCAGCCGCTGTCACACGGAAGCTGCTTAGCCGGCGTCGGCGCCGCAGCACTTCTTGTACTTCTTGCCGCTGCCACAAGGGCAGTCGTCGTTGCGGCCGACCTTCGGCTCCTCCCGCTTGACGGTCTCGACCGCGCCCTTGCGGCGCGGCGCCCAGTAGCGGTAGATGGCCGGGATGTTGGCTTCGATCTCCAGCGCCAGTTGATGGGCCTTGCGCGGGTCTTCGACTTCCGGCAGTTCGGATTCCTCGATCTCGTCGGCGCCGAGCAGGTAGATCGGGCGCATCAGTTCGGCCACTTCCGAATCCCAGATCTCGTCCCATGAGCCGGGGCGCAGTTCCATGCCTTCCCAGAAGCCCCAGCACCAGGCCTCGGCGTCGATCAGGGCCTCGCCCTCGAATTCATGCTCGACGAACAGCGGCTCGAACTCCTTTGGTGCGGCTTCGAAGGTGATCAGCACTTCGTTCATGAAGCGCATGATCAGGTTGATGATGCGCTGCTCTTCCTTCGGGTTCTTCCAGTTCGGCGCCTGCTTGCCATCCTCGCCCCAGACGCGCGGGAGCCATTCGGCCGGCATGATTGTTTCCGGGCCGATTGCGATCGCGGTCAGGTAGCCGTGCAGGGTGTCCATCGTCATCGCGTCCTCGGGGGAGCGGTCGGACAGCAGGAACTGGTCGAGTTCGTCGAATTCTTTATCGGTAAGGGGCTCGTCGAGATGCATGGGGTGCTCTTGTTGCGTTTTGAAGGCGCCAGTGTAACGCCTGCGCGGGACAAGGGCGTAAAAATCGTGCGCCGGCGGCGCACGATCGCCACGGCGGATGCGGCTTACTTCCTGGCGGCGAATGCTTTCATTAAGGCATCCGCTGCATACTGCTCGGCTTGCTTCGCCTTGGGCAGCACCGCTCCCATGCCGAAGAATTCGTGCGTCACGCCGCTCCATGCACGGTAATCGACCTGCACCCCATCCTTCTTCAGCTTGTCCGCATATTGCTTGCCCTCGGTGAGCAGCGGGTCGATCTCGGCCGCCACGATGGTGGCTGGCGGCAGGCCCTTGAGCGAGGCCGCCTTCATCGGCAGCGCGTACGGATTCGTTGGGTCGCCCCCGTAGTGCTTGAAGAACCAGCCCATCATCGCCTTGTTGAGCGGCTTCGCATTCGCGTTGCGCTTGTAGGAGGCGTTGTTCATGTCGTCGTTCACCACCGGGTAGACCAGCAGCTGGTGCAGCGGCAGCTGCGCCTTGCGGTCGCGCGCCATCATCGACACCACGGCGGCCAGGTTGCCGCCCGCCGATTCGCCGCCGACCGCGATGCGGGCCGGATCGCCGCCCAACTCGCGGGCATGCTCGATCGTCCACAGGTAGGCCGCATAGGCGTCTTCGGGCGCGGTCGGGAAGCGATGCTCGGGGGCCTGGCGGTAGTCGACCGACACCATAATGGCCTTGGCCATCTTTGCCAGCGCGCGCGGCGATGCCTCGTAGACCTCGGTGTCGGCGATCACGAAGCCGCCGCCGTGGAAGTACACCATGACCGGAAAGGGGCCGCTGCCTTCGGGCGTGAAGATGTGTACCGGGACCGAGCCGCCCTTGACCGGCACCGCCATCGTCTTCTTCGTCACGCCCGGTTCCGGCGCGCCGCTCTTGCCCATCTCGGTCAGTACCTTCTTGACCGCGTCGGCCGGGGGCGGCTGCTTGCGCGCCGCGGCCGGGGTCAGGGTTTCGATCGGCTTCGGGTCCAGGGACGCGTGGGCGTCCAGCACTTTCTGCATGTCGGCATCGGCCTTCGGCGGCTGCGGCGACTGGGCCTTGGCCGCGTTCCAGACGAGTGCGGCGGCTACGGCCGTCAGCGCCAGGGGAATCGCTTTCTTCATATTCTTTTCCTCGGTAAAGGCCGTATGCCACGCGAGTGCGCTCAGGTACGTGCCAAATTCGATAATTGCGCAGGCCGCTATGCACGTTCTGCCCTGAATCTAACCAAATTCGTCAAATTTAAAAGGAGGCTTAGGCGGGATGGCGGCTGCCGCTTACAATGCGTGAATGGAGAATTCGACGACTGAAACAAGCGCTCACGCCCATCCGTTCGCCCGGCTCGACCCGCAAACGGTGCTGGAGGCCGTCGAGAGCGTCGGCCTGTACGGCGACGGCCGCCTGCTGGCGCTCAACAGCTACGAGAACCGCGTCTACCAGGTCGGCCTGGAAGAGGGGGCGCCGGTGGTCGTCAAGTTCTACCGGCCGGCGCGCTGGAGCGACGCCGCCATCCTCGAGGAACACGCCTTCGTGGAAGAGCTGGCGCAGCGGGAAATCCCGGTGGTGCCGGCCACCAGCATCGACGGGCGCACGCTGCACAGCTTCGCCGGCTACCGCTTTTCCGTGTTCCCGCGCCGCGGCGGACGCGCGCCCGAACTGGGCGACCCCGCTACCCTGGAATGGATCGGCCGCTTCATCGGCCGCATTCATGCGGTCGGCGCGGCGCGGCCCTACCAGCACCGGCCCGAGATCAACCCGCAGACCTTCGGGCGCGAACCTTTCGAGTTCCTGCGCGCCAACAGCTTCATCCCGCCCGAGCTGGCCGCCACCTATGCCAGCGTGGTCGAGCAGGCGCTCGAGGGCGTCGCGCGCTGCTACGACCGGGCCGGCGCGCTGCCGCTCCTGTGCCTGCACGGCGACTGCCACGGCGGCAACGTGCTATGGACCCCGGATGGCCCGCACTTCGTCGACTTCGACGACAGCCGCATGGGACCGGCGGTGCAGGACCTGTGGATGCTGCTCTCGGGCGAGCGCCAGGAGATGGTGGGCCAGATGGCCGACGTGCTGGCCGGCTACGAGGATTTCTGCGACTTCCACCCGCGCCAGCTCTACCTGGTCGAGGCGCTGCGCACGCTGAGACTGATCCATTATTCGGCCTGGCTGGCGATGCGCTGGGATGACCCGGCCTTCCCGGCGGCCTTCCCGTGGTTTAACACCCAGCGCTACTGGCAGGACCGGATCCTCGAACTGCGCGAGCAGGTGGCGCTGATGGATGAGCCGCCGCTGTGGCCGGTATAGCCCGGTGCCGTGGTTTTGCCGTCCAGTTCGGCGTGACACGCGCGCGCGATTTCCCGGATAATCAGATGGACGCAAGCTGCGTCCTCACCGAAAACGACCATGGAACCCATCAAGCCCGAGCACGAGAAGTACGACGATAGCGACTTCACGATCGACCTGTCGAATGCCGGCAGCGTCGTTCCGGAGGCGCCGGCCGAGCCCGCGCCGGCCCCGGCTGCCGCCCGCGGCCCGATGGACATGCGCGAGATCCATGAGGCCATCGCCCGCGTCGAGGCCGAAGCCAAGGCCAATGTCGCCGCCGAGAGCCGCGCCCATGCCGAGGCGCGCGCCCGTTCGCTGGCCGAGGAGCGCGCCGCGCTGGACGCGGCCGCGACCGCCGCCGCGCTGGCCAATGCTCAGGCCTCCGAAGAGGCGATCGCCGCCGACCGCGACCGCCTGGAGTCGCTGCGCGCCGCCGCCCAGGCCTCCAGCGAGCGGCTGGAGGCGATCCGCCAGGAGACCGCCGAGCTGCGCGCCC
>NZ_DKJX01000026.1:1917-5150 GCF_002454935.1 Massilia sp. UBA6681 | reverse complement strand
TTTGCCCTGCCCACGCGTTCAACGTTATGATGAACACACGTAATACACGTTTTAACCAAGGACTCTATTCATGATCACTCCCGCCCTCTCCGGCAGCCTGTTCGTCGTCGCCGCACCCAGCGGCGCCGGCAAATCGACCCTGGTCAACGCCCTGCTGAAGCTGGAACCGGGCATCAAGCTGTCGATCTCGACCACCACGCGTCCGCCGCGTCCGGGCGAGCAGGACGGCCGCGAATACCACTTCACGACGGCGGAAGACTTCGTTTCGCGCGCCGACCGCGGCGAGTTCCTGGAATGGGCGGAAGTCCACGGCAACTACTACGGCACCAGCCGCCTGACCGTGGAACAGGAGATGAAGCTGGGCACCGACATCCTGCTGGAGATCGACTGGCAGGGCGCGCGCCAGGTGAAGAAGCAGTTCCCCGACGCCGCCGGCATCTTCATTTTGCCGCCGTCGATCGAAGCCCTGGAGGAGCGCCTGCACAAGCGCGGCACCGACGAGCCCCACATCATCACCCGCCGCCTGCTGGCCGCCGGGGGGGAGATGGCTCACGCTCCGGAGTTCGAGTATGCTATCATCAACGAAGAGTTCAACGTCGCCCTCGCAGAACTGCAGGCGATTGTCAAAGCGACACGTTGCCGTTTCGCCCAGCAGGCGGCGCGCAACGCCGACTTGTTTGCCCAGCTGGGAATCCACGCGCAACAACCAAATTTATGATCTAGCAGCGTGCGGCACCGCAAGGTCGTCGCACATTGTCCAATTCAGGAGTGACCTATGGCCCGCATTACCATCGAAGATTGCCTCAAGAACGTCCCGAACCGCTTCCAGCTGACCCTGGCCGCGACCTACCGCGCGCGCCAGCTGCTGCAGGGCCACACCCCGAAGGTCGAAGCCAAGGACAAGCCGACCGTCGTCGCGCTGCGCGAAATCGCGGCCGGCAAGGTCGGCCTCGAGATGCTGAAAAAGGTCCCGATGTAATACCCATCCTGGATGGCAGGTTTAGGTATATCGATATTCTGTTATTCTGTGCCTACACTGGCTGATCGATATTACATATGAGTTTGTCTTCCCCGGATTCGACCCATCCAGGAACCCCTGCCCGCACCAAGCGTCCGGGCAAACCGCAAGACGCCGAGGCACCGGCGCCCGCCCCGGGCGTCGCCTCGGTCACGCAGCTCATCAACAAGCTGTCCGACTACCTCACCCCCGCCGAGCTGAAAAAGGTCAAGGAAGCCTATCGCTTCTCCGACGAGATGCACCTCGGCCAGGTCCGCAAGTCCGGTGAGCCCTACATTTCCCATCCGATCGCCGTCGCGGAGATCTGCGCCGAGTGGAAGCTCGACGCCCAGGCCATCATGGCCGCGCTGCTGCACGACGTGATCGAAGACCAGGACGTCAAGAAGGACGAGCTGATCGAGCGCTTCGGCGCCCAGGTCGCCAACATGGTCGACGGCCTGTCCAAGCTCGAAAAGATCGAGTTCCAGAGCCAGATCGAGGCCCAGGCCGAGAACTTCCGCAAGATGCTGCTGGCCATGGCCTCGGACGTGCGCGTCATCCTGATCAAGCTCGCCGACCGCCNNCATGGGCGTGATGGTCCCGGCCAAGCGCCGCCGCATCTCGCGCGAGACCATGGAAGTCTACGTGCCGATCGCGCACCGCCTCGGCCTGAACAACATCTACCGCGAGCTGCAGGACCTGTCCTTCGCCCACCTCTACCCGCTGCGCTACTTCACGCTGGCCAAGGCCATCAAGGCGGCGCGCGGCAACCGCCGCGAAGTCGTCAAGAAGATCCTCGAGGCGGTCAAGAACCAGCTGGCAACTAGCGGCATCCAGGCCGAGGTCTACGGCCGCGAAAAGACCCTGTACGGCATCTATAAAAAGATGCGTAACAAGCACCTGTCGTTCTCGCAGGTGCTGGACGTGTACGGCTTCCGCGTGGTGGTCGACACGGTGCCGAACTGTTACGTGGCGCTCGGCNNACGGCTACCAGTCGCTGCACACCACCCTGATCGGCCCCTACGGCACCCCGGTCGAATTCCAGATCCGCACCCAGGACATGCACCGCACCGCCGAAAGCGGCGTGGCGGCGCACTGGCTGTACAAGACCGGCGACTCGAACATGTCGGACCTGCAGCAGCGCACCCATGCCTGGCTGCAGTCGCTGCTCGACATCCAGCAGCAGACCGGCGACTCGGCCGAGTTCCTCGAGCACGTCAAGGTCGACCTGTTCCCGGATTCGGTCTACGTGTTCACCCCGAAGTCGAAGATCATCGCCCTGCCGCGCGGCGCCACGGCGCTCGACTTCGCCTACTCGATCCACACCGGCATCGGCGACCACACGGTGGCGGTCAAGATCAACAACGAGACCCAGCCGCTGCGCACCGAACTGCACAACGGCGACATCGTCGAGATCGTCACCGATCCGGAATCGCGTCCGAGCCCGACCTGGCTGTCGTTCGTCCGTACCGGCAAGGCGCGTTCGGCGATCCGCCACTACCTGCGCACGGTGAACGTCAACGAGTCGGTCGAGCTGGGCCAGGAACTGCTGGCCGGCGCCCTGGCCGCCCGCAACATCGGCGCCGAGCTGCCGCCGAGCACCATCGAAAAGCTGCTGGCGGAATCCTCGGCCAAGTCGATGGAAGAACTGTATGCCGACATCGGCATCGGCAAGCGCATGCCGCAGCTGGTGGCGCGCCACATCTTCGGCCTGATGGACGCGGACCCGGAACACAAGCCGTCCGACCTGCCGCTGCCGAGCAGCGACATCGACCCGGTCACCATCTACGGCAGCGAAGGGGTCTCGGTGCAGCTGGCGCCCTGCTGCCTGCCGATCCCGGGCGACCAGATCACCGGCCAGCTGCGCCGCGACCAGGGGCTGGTGGTGCATACCAAGGACTGCCTGCCGGCGGCGCGGGTCCGCTCCAAGGAACCGGACCGCTGGATCGCCGTGCAGTGGGGCGAGGAGCTCAACCGCCGCTTCGACTGCCGCATCCGCCTGCTCATCAACAACGAGAAGGGCATCCTGGCGCGCGTGGCCGCCGAGATCGGCGAGTCCGACGCCAACATCACCTATGTCGGCATGGACGAGGACGACGAACACCTGATGACGCAGCTGCGCTTCACCATCCAGGTGAAAGACCGGGTGCACCTGGCGCAGCTGATCCGCAACCTGCGGCGGGTGGCGGGCGTGAACCGGGTCGAGCGCGAGCGCTCCTGATCCGCAACGGCGGCC
>NZ_DKJX01000026.1:381-1874 GCF_002454935.1 Massilia sp. UBA6681 | reverse complement strand
TCCCTCCGTTTTGCCGTCGCGTCGCTGCTGCTGGGCGCAAGCTTCACCGCCCCGGCGGCCTCGGCCGCTTCGCTGGTCACCAAGCCGCTGGTCATTAGCGGCGTCATCCATGAAGTGCTGGGGCTGTCGCTGCGCTGCGCCTCGAAGCTCGGCGGAACGCTGGTCGGGCACGGCAGCGATCCGGCCCTCGGCCAGGTCGCCTTCATGGGCAAGGACTGCGTCACGCCCAACGGCCCGCTGCTCACCTTCAGCGACGGCCGCATCACCCTGCTTACCGGGAGCGGCGAGATGATCTACGCCAACTACAGCGGCCAGGCGGTCCCGACCGGCGACGGCAAGGTTGCCTTCAGCAATGCCACCTTCCAGATTACCGGCGGCACCGGACGCTACCACCGCGCTTCCGGCGGCGGCGACTTCACCGGCAGCCAGGCACTCCTGACCGGCGCCGGCACCATCAAGCTGAGCGGCAAAATCACCTACCGCGAGTAAGAGCAAGAGCGCCCGACAACACCCCGCACCGATCCGCACGCTGCGCGGGGTGGCGGGCGTCTCGCGATCGCCTCGGCGGCTCCGGCGCCCCCGAAACCTGTATGATGCTGGCATCTTTCCCTCCAGGCAGCCGTACTTATGCTCTCGTTGGACCACATCGAAGCCGTCTTCAACAGTTCGACGATTCCCACCGCCCTGTTCTCGCCGTCCGAGGATCCGGTCTTTGTCGCGGTCAACGACGCCTTCCTGCGTACCAGCACGCGTACGCGCGAAGAGCTCCTGGGAACGCGCCTGTTCGCCGCCTTCGACACGCCCCGGGAAACCCCGGAGGCCCCCGCCGCCGCCTTGCAGGAATCGATCATGCAGGCGATCCGGACCGGCAAGCCGCAGACCATGCCGGCGCAGCATTATCCGATCAAGGTCAAGCAGGCCGACGGCAGCGATGCCTTTGAAGACCGTTACTGGAATGCGGTCAACGCACCGGTATTCGACGCGGCCGGGCAGCTGATCTTCGTGCTGCACTACATGCTCGACATCACCGGACAGGTCGAGGCCCGCGAAGAACAGCGTGCGGCGATTGAGCTCTACAGCACGCTGATCGCATCGATGGATGACGGCTTCTGCATCGTCGACGTCGTCTATGACGACACCGGCAAGCCGATCGATTACCGCTTCCTCGACGTCAACCCCGCCTTCGAGGCCCAGACCGGCCTGAAGAACGCACGCGGGAAGAGCGTGCGCCAGCTGGTGCCGAACTCGGACGACACCCATTGGGCCGAGCTGTACAGCAGCGTGGCATTGACGGGCAGGCCGCTGCGCCTGGTCGAGGAGGGATCGCCGATCGGCCGCTGGTTCAATATCTATGCAACGCGCGTGGGCGATCCGAAGCTGGGCAAGGTGGCGGTGCTGTTCAGCGATGTCACCGAAAGCCGGCGCGCGCGCGACGACCTGCGCAGCCTGGCCAACGACCTGGCCACCGAAAACCGGCGCAAGACCGAGTTCCT
>NZ_DKJX01000026.1:0-323 GCF_002454935.1 Massilia sp. UBA6681 | reverse complement strand
CCTGATCGACGACCTGCTGGACATCGCCCGCATCAACAGCGGCAAGGTACAGCTGAAGCGGAAACGGATCGTGCTGCGCGACGCCATCGCGAACGCGGTCGACACCGCCCTGCCCGTGATCGAGGCGGCAGGACACCAGCTCGACGCCTCCCTCCCCGACCACGAGCTGCTGCTGCACGCCGACCCCGTCCGCCTGGCGCAGGTGTTCAGCAACCTGCTTGCCAACGCGGCCAAGTACACGCCCGGCGGCGGAAGGATTGGCATCACGGTGCAGCATGACGACAGAAGCGTGCGCGTCGCAGTCAGCGACACCGGCATCGGCA
>NZ_DKJX01000030.1:0-11888 GCF_002454935.1 Massilia sp. UBA6681 | reverse complement strand
CCGGCGCCTGCCAGGCCAGAGCATGGTGCGTGAGGGCGAAGAGGCGGCGCCGGCCGCGCCGAAGACGGGTGCGCGCCGCGTCTGGCACCCGGACGGCAGCGTCCAGGGCAAGGCGGGCGGGGCGGGCGAGGGAGGCAAGCGTCCGTCTGCCGCGGGCGGCGCCACGGGTGCACGCTCGGCAGCGCCGCGCGCGGACGGTCCGCGCACCAACGGACCGCGCACCGCGGGTCCGCGGCCGGCTGGTCCACGCAGTGGCGGCAAGGGCGGCGGCAAGCGCTGATCCGCAAGTTCGATATAAAAATGCTAATAGTGTCGGACTTGTAGTATAGTCTCCGAGGCAGGCGTTCGCGCCTGTCCGGCGCGTCTATCCGGGCCGAAACAGTTTCCAGGAGTTTTGTAGATGCATGCCGAAGCAACGGCAGCGGCATCCGTGCCGTCCAACGATTTTTTTCTCGCACGTCAGCCTATCCTCGGCCGTGACCAGCATCTCGTGGCATTCGAGCTGCTGTTCCGTGCCGCCGGCGAGGACGACGATGCGAAACTGACCGACAACGCTGCGGCGACGGCGGCGGTGATCTCGCACGCCTCGCAGCTGGGCATGGAGCAGGTGGTCGGCGAGCAGCTCGCCTTCGTCAACGTCGACGAGGTCGTCCTGATGAGCGACTTCGTACGCTTCCTGCCTCCGCATAAGGTTATCCTCGAAATCCTGGAAACGGTCAAGCCGACCCGGCAGTTGCTGGCGCGTGTCGCCGAGCTGAAAGAGCTCGGTTTCAAGTTCGCGGTCGACGACGTGGTCGAGCATTCGCCCGAGCTCGACCGCCTGGTCGGCCTGGTCGACGTCATCAAGGTCGACGTCAAGCTGGTGCCGCCGGAAGCGCTGAAGGACCTGGTGTGCTCGCTCAAGTCCACCGGCAAGAAACTGTTGGCTGAAAAGGTCGAGACCATCGACGAATTCAAGCTGTGCATGGAGCTCGGTTTCGAATACTTCCAGGGCTATTACTTTGCTCGTCCGGTCATCTTATCGGGCAAGAAGATCACGCCCTCGGAAATGACGATCCTGCGCCTGCTGGAGCTGCTGAGCTCGGATGCGGACGCCCAGGTGATCGAAACCGCGGTCAAGCGCGACGCCCTGATCAGCCTGAACCTGCTGCGCCTGGTGAACAGCCGCGCGGCGCCGGGGCCGCAGATCGAGTCCTTGTCGCAGGCGCTGCACCAGCTCGGACGGCGCCAGCTGCAGCGCTGGCTGCAGATCCTGCTGTACACGACCGCGGGCGGGGTCGAGCTGGCTTCGCCCTTGCTGCAGCTGGCCACCACGCGCGGCAAGCTGCTCGAGCTGATGACCCTGGCGCGCTATCCGAACGATGCGGCCAGGGCCGATCGCGCCTTCACGGTGGGGATCATGTCGCTGGCCGATGCGCTGTTCTCGATCCAGATGCGCGACATCCTCGACAACGTCGAGGTGGCGGACGACGTGCGCATGGCGCTGCTCGACCGTGAAGGGGAGTTCGGGACCATGCTGCGCGTGGCCGAGCTGCTCGAGGCGGCGGAGGGCGGCTGCAAGCTGTATAACGCGCTGCGCAAACTCGGCCTGTCGGTGGCGCAGATTCGCGAGATCGAGCTGAAGGCCTTTGATTGGGTGAGGGAACTTACCCATGAAGTGCATTGATTCGTGGGTAGTCGACGTCGCCGCAGCGCATATCTGAGTTGAACGCGCGGACGGCGAAGCCGTCCACCCTACTGCGCCAGGAACAGGAACACCGTCGGCTTCTTGTGAAAATCCGGCCCCTTGCCGGCCGCCAGCGCCGCCTTCCACTTCGCCGCCGTCAGCGTGCGGACCGATTCGCTCGCCAGCGACAGATCCGTTGCCACGCAAATCAGGGTTCCCGGCTGGCAGGCGCTCACGAGGGCCTCCAGCATCTGCCCGTTGCGGTACGGCGTCTCGATCAACAGTTGCGTTTGCTTCTCGCTGCGCGAACGCCCCTCCAGCTGCCCGATGCGCTTGGTGCGCTGGGTCGCGTCGGTCGGCAGATAGCCGTTGAAGGCGAAGCTCTGGCCGTTCAGGCCGCTCGCCATCACCGCCAGCAGCAGCGAGGACGGCCCCACCAGCGGACGCACCGGAATCCCGTGCTGGTGAGCCAGGCGCACCAGGTCCGCCCCCGGGTCGGCCACGGCCGGCACGCCCGCTTCCGACACCAGTCCCGCATCGCGTCCCGCCAGGAGCGGCTGCAACAGTTGCGCGAGCGCGGCCGGCGGCGTGTTCACATTCAGTTCGGCGATCTCGATTTCCTGCAAGGGCCTGGACAGCGGATGGTCGATGGCGACCAGTTTCAGGAAAGCGCGCGCGGTCTTGGCGTTCTCGGCGACGAAGTAGTCGAGCCTGGAGGTCAGGGCCTGCACCTGCGTCGGCAGCAGGGCGGAGAGGGCGCCGGAGGAGGCGTCGGTGGGGCCAAGGGTGTTCGGGATCAGGTAAAGGGTGCCGGGCATCGTTGAGAAAAAATAAGTGGTATTACACGCCGAAGAAGGAAACGCCGGCGCGGCGCAGCATGCCGGTCAGGGCGATCAGGGGCAGGCCGGTGAGGGCGGTCGGGTCGTTTGACTCGATCCGTTCCAGCAGGGCGATGCCCAGGCCCTCGTTCTTGGCGCTGCCGGCGCAGTCATAGGGCTGCTCGATTGCCAGGTACGCATCCAGCTCGGCATCGGGCAGGTCGCGGAAGTCCACGAAGACCTGCACATTCTCGACCTGGGCGGCTTGCAGCGGGTCGGCCACGCGGCTGTCCCACAGGCACAGTGCCGTATGGAAGACCACGCGGCGCCCACGCATCAGCTGCAGTTGCGCCCGCGCGCGCGCATGGTCGCCAGGCTTGCCGATCTGCATGCCGTCGAGCGTCGCCACCTGGTCGGAGCCGATCACCAGCGCACCCGGAGCGCGCGCCGCCACCGCAGCCGCCTTCTCGCGCGCCAGGCGCAGGGCGGTGTCCTGCGGCGCTTCGCCGGGGCGGGGTGTTTCGTCGATGTCGGGTGCGATCGCCTCGAAGGGCAGCTGGAGGCGCGACAGCAGCTCGCGCCGGTAAGCGGAACTGGAGGCAAGAATGAGGCGCGAAGGCGCCGAACTTGGTATCATTGCGGTCTGGCGAATAAGGAAAACTATAAGCTAAGCTAATAGATCATATATCTCCGTCAAGTAAACCCGATAAATCATATCGGGTGCAACGCGCAGCGCTCAAAAACGACGTAAGTCTTTGACTCTGCGGGGAGAAGCCTGTTATTATCGCAGGTTTTCCGGGGAAGTTTTCCAAATGAGCGCTTTTGTCATTGACGCCTTCGAGTTTTGCCGGAATAGCGGACACCGCGAGGGCACGACCCCTGTCGCCGAGATGACCCGTTTGGCCGCCGATTGCGCCGACAAGTCCGGCGAGATCCACTGGTCGATCGACGGCGGCCTGACCAAGCAGGGCTACCCATCGATGACCCTGGCGGTCGCCGGTCCCGTGAAGCTGGTCTGCCAGCGTTGCCTGACACCGATGGATTACGAAATCGATTCGTCCACCATGCTGGTGCTCGGCAAGGACGACGAAGATGCGGACGGGATCGAGGAAGTCCTCGACGACGAGAGCATCGACGTGATCGTCGGCAGCCGCGAGTGCGATATCCGCCAGCTGCTGGAAGACGAAGCCCTGCTGGCCCTGCCGCAGGCACCGAAGCATGAGGTATGTCCGGACACCAAGCTCCTGGACGCCCTGAAGACCGAGAAGGTCTCGCCGTTCGCGGCACTGAAAAATCTCAAGTCCGAATAAGCAGTACAGAATCAAGTAGTACCGCAGCACCCCCGCAGTACGACTGAAAGAACGTGTCAAACGCGTGCAGTAGTCGAGTATGGCAGTAGGCAGTTGATGTAGCAGCGTTAAAACATGTCGGCGATGGATGAATAAGAAATTGCCGCCGGGATACTCGATCTGCAAGTATTTGCAAATCGAATGTGTTAGAATTTTAGAACTTATGTATTAGGAGTCATCATGGCAGTTCAGCAGAATAAGAAGTCCCCGTCGAAGCGCGGCATGCACCGTTCGCACGATTTCCTGACCGCACCGAACCTGGCAGTCGAGCCGACCACCGGCGAAACCCACCTGCGTCACCACATCAGCCCGAACGGTTTCTACCGTGGCCGTAAAGTCCTGAAGACCAAGAACGACGAGTAATCGACGTCTTGTCCTTTAGTACCATGGAAGCGGTGCAACGTATGTCTGCGTGGCGCCGCTTTTTCTTTTCCGTTTTCAGCGGCTGCAACAACTTTGCACTCCGTCATTTTGAATTGCGCGGACAGCGGCTGGCTACGCGCCATGCCCCATCCCAACTTGCCGCCCGCATCGCGTGAGCCGGCATCCCCCGACAAATGACAATCACAATTTCCATTGACTGCATGGGCGGCGATCACGGCCCCTCAGTTACCATTCCGGCAGCCGTCTCGTTTCTAAAAAAACAAGCTGACGTCCACCTCATCCTGGTGGGTCTCGAAGACGTCCTGCGCGCCGAGCTCAAGAAGCATGGCGCCGAGTCGAACGCCCGCATCACCGTTAAAAACGCCACCGAGGTCGTCACCATGGACGACCCGCTCGAGATCGCCCTGCGCAAGAAGAAGGATTCGTCCATGCGCGTGGCGGTCGAGCTGGTCAAGGACGGCAGCGCCAATGCCAGCGTCTCGGCCGGCAATACCGGCGCCCTGATGGCCGTCTCGCGCTACGTGCTCAAGACCATGGCCGGCGTCGACCGTCCGGCGATCTGCTCGATCATGCCCAACCAGAAGGGCGGCCCGACCTACATGCTCGACCTGGGCGCCAACGTGGACTGCGAACCGCACCACCTGCACCAGTTCGCCATCATGGGCTCGGTGCTGTGCTCGGCCATGGAGAACAATCCGCGCCCGAGCATCGGCCTGCTGAACGTCGGCACCGAGGAAATCAAGGGCAATGACGTGGTCAAGGCCACCGGCCAGCTGCTCAAGGCCGACCACGAGCGCGGCAAACTGAATTTCCACGGCAATGTCGAAGGCAACGACATCTTCAAGGGCACGGTGGACGTGGTCGTGTGCGACGGTTTCGTCGGCAACGTCACGCTCAAGGCCGTCGAAGGCCTGTCGCGCTTCGTCAAATCCGTGTTCACGGAAAATATCTTGTCGATGGCCGGCGCGCTGCTGGCCCGCAAGTCGCTCAAGAAGCTGAACCCGGAGCGCTACAACGGCGCCAGCCTGCTCGGCCTGAAGGGCCTGGTCTTCAAGAGCCACGGCGGCGCCAACGCCTTCGCCTTCGAATGGGCGATCAAGCGCGCCTACGACGCCGCCAAATACGACGTACAAGAGCAGCTGTCGGCCCTGATCGCCGAACTGATGCCGCCCCCGCCCGACGCCCAGCAGCGCCAGGCTTGACCAAACCAGCAGGATGGTGGAACAGATGACTGTCTACAGCAAGATCACCGGTACCGGCAGCTACCTGCCGGCCAAGCGCGTCACCAACGATCAACTCGCGGCCCAGCTGGCCGAGCAGGGGATCGAGACCTCCGACGAATGGATCGTGACCCGCAGCGGCATTTCGAGCCGCCACTACGCCGCCAGCGACGAGAACGCCTCCGACCTGGCCGTGAAGGCCGCGCGCAATGCATTGGAAGCGGCCGGCTGCCTGCCTGCCGACATCGACCTGGTGATCGTCGCCAGCTCGACCCCCGACTTCCACGGCAGCTTCCCGAGCACCGCCTGCATCTTGCAGCAGAAGCTCGGCATGCTGAATAACAGCGCCGCGTTCGACGTGCAGGCCGTGTGCAGCGGCTTCGTGTACGCGGTCTCGACCGCCGACGCCTTCATCCGCGCCGGCGTGTACAAGCGCGTGCTGGTGATCGGCGCCGAAGTATTCTCGCGCATCCTCGATTTCACCGACCGCACCACCTGCGTGCTGTTCGGCGACGGCGCCGGCGCCGTGGTGCTGGAAGCCTCGGAAGAGCCTGGCGTGCTGGCCACCAAGCTGCACGCCGACGGCAGCCAGTCGCACATCCTGTCGATCCCGGGCAACCTGGCCGGCGGCGCCGTGGCCGGCA
Source organism: Massilia sp. UBA6681 (assembly GCF_002454935.1). Taxonomy (NCBI): domain Bacteria; kingdom Pseudomonadati; phylum Pseudomonadota; class Betaproteobacteria; order Burkholderiales; family Oxalobacteraceae; genus Massilia; species Massilia sp. UBA6681. Next base: position 5,807 of record NZ_DKJX01000030.1, on the reverse strand, counting down.
GCGGCTTCCTGTACATGGATGGCCCGGCGGTGTTCAAGCTGGCCGTCACCGTGCTGGAAGAAGTCGCCAAGGAAGCGCTCGAGCACGCCAAGATGCAGCCTTCGGACATCGACTGGCTGATCCCGCACCAGGCCAACCTGCGCATCATGAAGGGCACCGCCAAGAAGCTCGGGCTGCCGATGGAAAAGATGGTCGTCACCGTCGACCAGCACGGCAACACCTCGGCCGCCTCGATCCCGCTGGCGCTCGATTGCGCCGTGCGCGACGGCCGCATCAAGAAGGGCGACAATGTGCTGATGGAAGGCGTCGGCGGCGGCTTCACCTGGGGCGCGGTGCTCGCCCGCATGTAATGTAGGGTGTGCGGATCTCCCGCCCACGCGGTGATTGTTATCGGGTCGGGCGCGATGATATTGCCGCTACCTATCACCGCGTGGGCGGCGGAGCCGCCCACCCTACGAATCGTGGCGGCGCGGATGTTTCGGTGGCCGCCCATATTCGAAAGAGAGAACAAGAACATGAGCAAATTCGCATTCCTGTTTACGGGCCAGGGCGCCCAGGCCGTCGGCATGCTGAACGGCTTCGCCGGCAACCCGGTCGTCGAGCAGACCGTCGCAGAGGCCTCCGAGGCCCTCGGCTTCGACATCGGCAAGCTGATCGCCGAAGGCCCGAAGGAAGACCTCGACCTTACCACCAACACCCAGCCCGTCATGCTGACCGCCGCGGTCGCCGTGTACCGCGCCTGGATCGCCGCCGGCGGCCCGCTGCCGTCCATCGTTGCCGGCCACAGCCTGGGCGAATACTCGGCCCTGGTCGCCGCGGGTGTCATTCAGTTCAAGGACGCGGTGCCGCTGGTGCGCTTCCGCGCCCAGGCTATGCAGGACGCGGTGCCGGTCGGGCAGGGCGGCATGGCCGTCGTGCTGGGCCTGCAGGCCGACGACGTGCGCGCCGTCTGCCTGGAAGCCGTAGGCGGGGAAAATGCGGGCGAAGTGGTCGAGGCCGTCAACTTCAACGAGCCGACCCAGATCGTCATCGCCGGCCACGCCGGCGCGATCGACCGCGCCTGCGAGATCGCCAAGGCCAAGGGCGCCAAGCGCGCCATGAAGCTGGCGGTGTCGGCGCCGTTCCACTCCCCGCTGCTCAAGCCTGCTTCGGACCGCCTGCGCGACTACATGGAGAACATCGCTTTCTCGGCGCCGCAGATCGACTTGATCAACAACGTCGACGTCGCTATCCTGCACGATCCTGCCGCGATCAAGGACGCGCTGGTGCGCCAGGCCGCCGGTCCGGTGCGCTGGGTCGAGACCATGCAGAAGATGGCGTCGGAGGGTGTGACCCAGGTCATCGAATGCGCCCCGAGCAAGACCCTGATCGGCATGGCCAAGCGCATCGATGCGGCGCTGGTCGGCGAGGCCCTGGTGGACCAGGCTGCGCTGGAACGCGTGCTGGCCTCGCTCAGTGCGGCTTGAAGGGCGGCTTGAGATCAACACCAAAGAAAAGGAATAGCATGAATCTGGAGAACCAAGTCGCCCTTGTCACCGGCGCATCGCGCGGTATCGGCAAGGCCATCGCGCTGGAACTGGCGCGCCAGGGCGCGAAGGTCGTCGGCACCGCCACCAGCGCGGCCGGCGCCGAGGCGATCAGCGCCTACCTGGCTGAATTCGGCGGCAAGGGCGTGGTCCTGAACGTGACCGACGCGGCCCAGTGCGGCGCCGTCGTCGACGAGGTGCAGAAGGGCTTCGGCAGCCTGTCGATCCTTGTCAACAATGCCGGCATCACCCAGGACAACCTGGCCATGCGCATGAAGGACGAGGAGTGGGACAGCGTCATTTCCACCAACCTGACCGCCGTCGGCCGCCTGTCGCGCCTGGTGCTGCGCGGGATGATGAAGGCCAAGCACGGCCGCATCATCAACATCACCTCGGTGGTGGGCGCCTCGGGCAACCCGGGCCAGATGAACTACGCCGCCGCCAAGGCCGGCGTGGCCGGCATGACCCGCGCGCTGGCGCGCGAGATCGGCAGCCGCAACATCACCGTCAACTGCGTCGCGCCGGGCTTCATCGACACCGACATGACCAAGGCGCTGGGCGACGACCAGCACAGCGCACTGCTGGGCCAGATTCCGCTGGGCCGCCTCGGCCAGCCGGAAGACATCGCCCACGCAGTAAGCTTCCTGGCCGGCCCGACCGCGGCCTATATCACGGGCACCGAGCTGCACGTGAATGGCGGCATGTACATGAATTAAGGCGCTAGAATGCCGGATTGTCTTCGCTCGCGAAGATAATCCGGCGGATTCGCCTCTTTTGGCAGTAATTTCGGTGGAATTAGCGGTAATCGCCGAAAGTAGTTTTTCATCGCGCAAACCTGATAAAATGCGCGCACTTTCCGCAACACATACCTTAATGGAGCCATAACATGTCGGATATCGAACAACGCGTTAAAAAAATCGTCGCTGAGCAACTGGGTGTTGCAGAAGCAGACATCAAAATCGAATCCTCGTTCGTTGACGACCTCGGCGCTGACTCGCTGGACACCGTGGAACTGGTGATGGCACTGGAAGACGAGTTCGAAATGGAAATCCCTGACGAGCAGGCTGAGAAGATCACCACCGTCAAGCAAGCCATCGACTACGCCACCGCGCACGTCAAGGCCTAAGCTGTCGCTTTAAAAGTTTCTGGGAGAATCGCTTGAGCCGTTCACGCAACCGCCGTGTCGTCGTTACCGGCCTGGGCTGCATTTCACCAATCGGCAACACCATTGCCGAGGCGTGGGACGCGGCGCTGGCCGGGAAGTCGGGCATTGCCAACATTACCAAGTTCGACGCGACGCCGTTCACGACGCATTTCGCCGGTGAAGTGAAGAACTTCAAGGTGGAAGACTACCTGCCTGGCAAGGAAGGTCGCAACATGGATAGCTTTATCCATTTCGGCATGGCAGCCGGCATCCAGGCCCTGCAGGATTCCGGCCTGGTCGTGACCGAGGAAAACGCGGACCGCATCGGTGTGACCATCGGTTCGGGTATCGGCGGCCTGCCGATGATCGAAGCCACCAAGGAAGAGTACATGAATCGCGGCCCGCGCCGCATCTCGCCCTTCTTCGTGCCGGCATCGATCATCAACATGATCTCGGGCGATCTCTCGATCAAATTCGGCCTGCGTGGCCCGAACCTGGCGATCGTCACCGCCTGCACCACCGGCCTGCACTGCATCGGCGCCGCCGCTCGCCTGATCGAGTACGGCGATGCCGACGTGATGATCGCCGGCGGCGCGGAATCGACCGTGTCGCCGCTGGGCCTGGGCGGCTTCGCCTCGGCACGCGCGCTGTCGACCCGCAACGACGATCCGGCCACCGCGTCCCGTCCGTGGGACAAGGACCGCGACGGCTTCGTGCTGGGCGAGGGTGCCGGCGTGATGGTGCTCGAAGAGTACGAACACGCGGTCGCACGCGGCGCCAGGATCTATGCGGAAGTCATCGGCTTCGGCATGAGCGCGGACGCCAACCACATCACCTCGCCGGTCGAGGATGGCAGTGGCGCGGCACGCTGCATGGTGGCGGCACTGAAGAACGCGGGCCTGAACGCCGGCGAAGTCCAGTACGTCAATGCGCACGGCACCTCGACGCCGCTGGGCGACGTGGCGGAAGTGCGCGGCATCAAGCGCGTCTTCGGCGACCACGCCAAGACCGGCCTCGTCGTGAACTCGACCAAGTCGATGACCGGCCACCTGCTGGGTGGCGCGGGCGGCCTGGAATCGGTGTTCACCGTGCTGGCGATCCACAACCAGGTGTCGCCGCCGACGATCAACATCTTCAACCAGGATCCGGAGTGCGACCTGGACTTCGTGGCCAACACGGCGCGGGACATGAAGATCGACTACGCGGTCAAGAACTCCTTCGGCTTCGGCGGTACCAACGGTACCCTGGTCTTCGCAAAAGTCTGAAGATAATCTGACAAGCGGGTCTGAACCAGACCACGCCCATTCCGGTCTAACCGGAATGGGCGCCCTGCAGCCGTCGTCGTTCGGTCCTGCGCAATCCCCCCCGTACCTCCTCCGTCGCCCCCGGGCTGCGGCGCCCTTTCCTTTTCTCGCCAAAGAGCCATGTCGATCGCGCTGAGCGTCGTCATTGCGCCGTCGCGCCGCCTGCGTTGCCTGCTCGCCGGCTTCGGCGCTTCCCTGTTCGCGGCCGCGTGCGCCGTGGGCTTCGCCACGTCCGCGCGCTTCGCGGCCGCGCCCTGTGTGGCGGCTGCGCTGCTGTTCGCAGCAGCATGCGTGCTGCATGCCGCGCTGCGTGCTGCAACGGTGCATCGCATTGATATTTCTGGACCCGGCCAGCTACGCCTGACGGTACAACAGGGTGTGCGGCAGGACAAACGCGAAGGCTTACCGGCGAGGCTGTCGGCCGGCTCCACGCTGTGGCCGCGGATGTTGATGCTGTGCCTGGAGGGGGGCTGACGGCGGCGCTGTCGGAGCGGCGAACGAGGATGCGCGGGGCTGGCGGCTACACCGCAGGCCTGGGTCGCGCGCACCCCTGGGCACGCCCGTCGCCGTCCTGCCGGACAGCCTGCCGCCGGAGGAATTTCGTGCCCTGGCGGTGGCGCTCGGCGCCGGCGTCCAGGCTGGGGGCGGGTCAGCGGCGGAGCACAAAATACTTTGAACTTATTGCAGCGGGCCAACTCTTATGCAGGAGGGCCGTTGCAGCCGATGGGGCAGGGTCCGTGACGACAGAACGCGAGGGAGATCAGGTGTTGGTGGAGCGCGTCCAGGCTGGCGACCGGGCCGCGTTCGACCTGCTCGTGGCCAAGTACCAGCGCCGCCTGATGCGCCTGGTGTCGCGTCTCGTGCACGATCCGGCGGAAGCCGAAGATGTCGTGCAAGAGACCTTCATCAAGGCTTTCCGCGCGCTGCGCCATTTCCGCGGCGATTCCGCCTTCTACACCTGGCTGTATCGCATCGGAATCAACACGGCCAAGAATTTCTTGGTCACACAGGGCCGCCGTGCGCCCCCCCCCCCCCCGGGGGGACCCCCCCCCCCCCCGGCGGCCGCCACTCCAGCTCGGTNNTCACACAGGGCCGCCGTGCGCCGACCTCCACCGAGGCCGACGCCGAGCGGGCAGAGGGATTCGATGACGCAGAGAGCTTGCGCGACATAAACACACCCGAATCGGTGTTGGCGAGCAAGCAGATTGCCCACACAGTCAATGCGGTGATGGAAGCACTGCCGCTGGAATTGCGAACGGCAATTGTTCTGCGAGAAATAGAAGGATTGAGCTACGAAGAAATCTCCGAGGTGATGGCGTGTCCGATAGGAACCGTACGCAGCCGGATTTTCCGTGCACGCGAAGTCATTGCTGAGAAATTGCGCCCATTGCTCGATTTCCCGGTTGACAAACGTCGGTAGGTAGCAGGATCGTGCAGAGACGGGACAACACAAACAGACTGACGTCGACGGGTTACTAGATGGACACGAACAAGAAGATACGCGAATACATATCGGCCTTTGCGGACGGCGAACTGCCGGACGCCGACCTCGAGCTCGCGCTGGCGGCCCTGCGCGATGCGGACGGGCGGCAGACATGGGATCTCTACCACCGCATTGGCGACGCCTTGCGCGCCGAGCCGCTCGAGGCGGAACTCTCGCCCGGTTTCTCGCTGCGCCTGGCCGACCGGCTGGCCGCCGAACCGACGCCGCTGCGGCGCGCGGCAGGGCGCCCGGCGACAGCGGCCGATGCGCTGGCGGCGATCGCACCGGCGGTCGTGGCGGGGGCGGAATCGCTGGGCGGCAGCAAGATGGCCGGGCAGGGCGCGGCACCG
>NZ_DKJX01000047.1:0-42940 GCF_002454935.1 Massilia sp. UBA6681 | reverse complement strand
GGGTCCGGCACGGCCGCGGTGGCTGGCCGGAACGGGGGGGGCGTGAGCGGCGCCGCCACGGCGCCGGCCGCGGCCAGCGCCATCAATGCGAGCGGCGCCTTCACTGTGCGCCCCACATCGATGCGGACAGCGCCGGCACCTTGCGCACCAGCTCCCTGGCCACGATGCCGGAGAAGCGTTCCGCGCCGAGCGGGCCGAGGTGGGTGTGGTCGAAGTTGGCCCCTAGGCGTGCCAGCTTGTCCGCTTCCTGCGATCCCATCTCCTGCACCGCCGCCAGCGACAGCGCGTTCAGGTCGACCAGCGGCGTATGCGTGGCGCGCGCGATCGTGCGCACGGTGGCGGCCCAGGGCGCCAGGTCATTGTGCACGTAGCCGTCCTTGAAGATGCGGCGCGTCAGCGGTGTCACCAGCACCGGTTCGCCGCCGAGCGAACGGGCTTCTTCCACGTAGCGCTGCATGTTGGCGGGGAATTCGGTGACGTAGTCGGTGGAGCGCCCCGGCTTGCCCGGCTGGTCGTTATGGCCGAACTGGATCAGCACATAGGTCTTGCGGAAGCCCGCGCCCTTGCGCAGCAGTTCCATGACCTCGTCCCAGCGTTTCTCGGCCCGGAAGCTGCCCGAGCTGCGCCCGCCGCGCGCCAGGTTGTGGCAGGCCGTCTCCGGCGTCAGGCGCGCGCACAGGGCGTCGCCGTAGCCGGTGGTGCTGGCCATGGTGGAGTCGCCGACCAGGATCACACGGTCGGGCAGGGCGGCGGCATTGGCGCAGCCGGCGAACAGCAGGGGAAGCAGGCAGGCGAGGGAACGGGCAGGACGTAACATGGGGCGGACTCCTAAAGGTTCGCCAGATTCTATTTTGGCCTGACCAATTTATCAAGCGGTCAGGCCGGGTTGTGGAGGATACCCGTTGTGGCGCCGCCGACACAGCGCATTTGAGATGTCTTGTCATAAGACGTCATACAACTTGTCTTGATATATAATTGTCTTATCTCTCATTCCAAGCTTTATTCACCACATGCTCCCCACCCAGCGCAAGCCCCGTAACCTCGCACAGGGCGTCGTCGAACAGATCAGCAGCAGCATCCGCCAGGGCATCCTCAAGCCGGGCGAAAAACTGCCGACCGAATCCTCGATGATGGCGCAGCACGGCGTGAGCCGCACCGTGGTGCGCGAGGCGATTTCGCACCTGCAGGCCTCCGGGCTGGTGCAGACGCGCCACGGCATCGGGACCTTCGTGCTGGAACGCCCGCAGTCCGGCCTGGGCATCGATGCCGAAAGCATCCTGACCCTGCGCGACGTGCTGTCGATCCTGGAGCTGCGCATCGGCGTCGAGACCGAAACGGCCGGCCTGGCCGCGGTGCGCCGCACCGACGAGCAGGTGCGGGACCTGGGCGTGGCCCTGGCCGAGATGCATGAAGCGATGGCGGTCGGCAGGTCGGCGGTGGATGCCGACAAGCGCTTCCACCTGCTCATCGCGCAGGCCACCGGCAACCGCTATTTCGAAGACATCCTCACCCAGCTCGGCAACGCGATCATCCCGCGCGCGCGCCTGAACACGGTGGAGCTGGAGCAGGACAAGCCGGCCAACTTCAACGAGCGCGTCGGCCGCGAACACGACGACATCTTCCGCGCCATCGAGCGCCGCGATCCGGAGGCCGCACGCGCGGCCATGCGCACCCACCTGTCCAACAGCCGCGAACGGCTGGTGCAGGCGCAGCGCCGGATCGAATCCATGATCAATTAAAAAAAGTCGCACATTCTGCTTGCGAGCTCATCGCTTAGGTTGTACGATGACATACAACTTAGCGCGGTAATCCTTTCTTCACCCGTATTTCACACATCTGTCCTGGAGACTCTGTAATGCAAGCACTCGAACTACAAAAAGTCCTGTCGCACGGCCTGCTGTCCTTCCCGATCACCGACTTCACCGCCGAACTCGAATTCGACCGAGCCGGCTACCAGAAGCGCCTGGAATGGCTGGCGCCGTACGGCGCGACCGCGCTGTTCGCCGCCGGCGGCACCGGCGAATACTTCTCGCTGCATGGCGAAGAGTACAGCCAGATCGTCAAGACCGCGGTCGACACCTGCGCCGGTACCGGCGTCGCGATCCTGGCAGGCTGCGGCGGCCCGACCCGCGCCGCCATCGCCCACGCACAGGAAGCCGAGCGCCAGGGCGCCCAGGGCCTGCTGCTGCTGCCGCACTACCTGACCGAATCCAACCAGGATGGCCTGATCGCCCACGTCGAAGCGGTGTGCCGCTCCGTGAAGATCGGTGTCGTGGTGTACAACCGCGCCGCCTGCCGCCTGAGCGCGGACTCGCTGGCCAAGCTGGCCGACCGTTGCCCGAACCTGATCGGCTTCAAGGACGGCATCGGCGACATCGAACTGATGGTCTCGATCTACCGCAAGCTGGGCGACCGTTTCAGCTACCTGGGCGGCCTGCCGACCGCGGAAGTGTATGCCGGCGCCTACAAGGCCCTGGGCACCCCGGTGTACTCGTCGGCCGTGTTCAACTTCGTGCCGCAGCTGGCAATGGACTTCTACCACGCCACCGCCAGCGGCGACACCGCCACCACCAACCGCCTGCTGGACGAGTTCTTCCTGCCGTACCTGGAGATCCGCAACCGCAAGGGCGGCTACGCTGTCAGCATCGTCAAGGCCGGCGCCCGCCTGGTCGGCCACGGCGCAGGTCCGGTGCGTCCGCCGCTGACCGACCTGACCCCGGCAGAAGACGAAATGCTGCTGGAACTGATCAAGAAACAAAAGAACCCGGTGTAAGCCATGCAGATCACTGGTGAAATGATCATCGGCAGCCAGCTCGTCCGCGGTAGCGCGGGCGAGGTGAAAGCCTACAACCCGTCCACCCGCGGCGAGTTCGAGCCCGCCTTCGGCCAGGCGACCGGCGCCGACGTGGAACGTGCCTGCGAACTCGCAGCCCAAGCGTTCGATCCGTACCGTTCGCTGCCTTTGGCCCAGCGCGCCCGCTTCCTGGAAGCGGTGGCGGAACAGATCCTGGCCATCGGATCAAGCCTGATCGAACGCGCCCAGCAGGAAACCGGCCTGCCGCAAGCCCGCCTGGAAGGCGAGCGCATGCGCACCGTGACCCAGCTGCGCCTGTTCGCGAAAGTGGTGCGCGACGGCCGCTTCCTGGGCGCGACGATCGACAGCGCGCTGCCGGAACGCACCCCGCCGCGTCCCGACCTGCGCCTGGCCAAGATCGGCCTCGGCCCGGTCGTGGTCTTCGGCGCCAGTAACTTCCCGCTGGCCTTCTCGGTCGCGGGCGGCGATACCGCATCGGCACTGGCAGCAGGCTGCCCGGTCATCGTGAAAGCCCACGGCGCCCACCTCGGCACCTCGGAACTGGTCGGCCGCGCCGTCCAGCGCGCGGTGCAGGAGTGCGGCCTGCCGGAAGGCGTGTTCTCGATGATCTTCGGCGACGGCCGCACCGTCGGCCAGCAGCTGGTCAGCCACCCGGCCATCAAGGCGGTCGGCTTCACCGGCTCGCGTGGCGGCGGCACCGCGCTGATGCGCACCGCGGCCGCACGTCCGGAACCGATCCCGGTCTACGCCGAGATGAGCAGCGTGAACCCGGTGTTCCTCCTGCCAGCAGCGCTGGAAGAGGGCGGCTCGCTTCTTGCGAACGGCTTCGTCGACTCGCTGACCCTGGGCGTGGGCCAGTTCTGCACCAACCCTGGCCTGGTGTTCGCGGTCAAGGGCGCGGCCCTTGGCGCCTTCACTGCGGCGGCCACCACGGCGCTGGCAGCCAAGGGCGCGGGCACCATGCTGACCGCCGGCATCCATGACGCCTACAACAGCGGTATCGCACGCTTCGGCGCCGCCAAGGGCCTGCGCCTGGTCGCCCAGGGCGGTACCGAAGGCATCGGCTGCGCTGCGCAGGCTGCGCTGTACGAGGTCGATGCTGCGGACTTCATCGGCAACCCGGAGCTGCAGGACGAGATCTTCGGCCCGGCCGCGCTGGTGGTGCGTTTCGATAGCGAAGAGCAGATGCTGCAGGCGGCTGAACAGCTGCATGGCCAGCTGACCGCGACCGTGCACGCCAAGCCGGCCGACCATGCGCTGGCCGCAAAGCTGCTGCCGGTCCTGGAACGCAAGGCGGGCCGGGTGCTGTTCAACGGCTTCCCGACCGGCGTCGAAGTGTCGCACGCGATGGTCCACGGCGGTCCGTTCCCGGCCACCAGCGACAGCCGCACCACCTCGGTGGGCGCGAGCGCGATCGACCGCTTCCTGCGGCCGGTGTGCTACCAGAACGTGCCGGAAGGCTTGCTGCCGGAGGCGCTTCGCGACGACAATCCACTGCGCCTTGCGCGCGTGCTGGATGGAGACCTGAAAGTCGCAGAGTAATGTGAGGGGGCGCAAGGTTCGACTTTGCGCCCCCTTTTCACCGATTGAAGCACCAGCCGGAGGAGACGCCGGCTGTTTCGTTTGAAAAGAACTGATCCCATGAATCAGCAAGTCATGAGCGCAAATGCGAAGCAACGCGCGGAGCAGGCCCCGGGTCTCACCTCGACGGTGGGCAAGTATCGCTGGACCATCTGCGCCCTCCTGTTCTTCGCCACCACCATCAACTACCTCGACCGCCAGGTCCTGAGCCTGCTGGCGCCGCTGCTTACCAAGGAATTCGGCTGGTCGAACACCGACTACGCCAACATCACGGCAGTCTTCCAGTTCGTCTACGCCATCTCGATGCTGTTCGCCGGCCGCGTGATCGACCGCCTCGGCACCAAGCGCGCCTTCGTCCTCGCCATCGTGGTCTGGTCGATCGGCGCCGTTGCGCACGCCTACGCCATCGGCATCGGCAATGCGGTCAACAGCGTGTTCACCACGCTCGGCCTGGCCGCGGTGCCGGTCTCGATCGTCGGCTTCATGGTGGGCCGCGCGGTGCTGGCGATCGGCGAGGCGGGCAACTTCCCGGCCGCGATCAAGGCCACCGCCGAGTACTTCCCCAAGCGCGAGCGTTCCTTCGCCACCGGCATCTTCAACTCCGGCGCCAACGTCGGCGCGATCCTGGCGCCGCTGACCGTGCCCCTGATCGCCGAGTACTGGGGCTGGCAGGCCGCCTTCATCGCGGTCGGCGCCATCGGCTTCATCTGGATGGGCATCTGGATCTGGCTGTACGACACCCCGGATCGCCAGAAGCGCCTCAGCGCAGGCGAACTGGCCTACATCAACAGCGACAGCGCGCCTGCGGACGCGAACCCGACCGCCGCAGCGGCCAAGCCGAAGGCATCGTGGTTCAAGCTGCTGGGCTACCGCCAGACCTGGGCGTTCGCCTTCGGCAAGTTCATGACCGACGGCGTGTGGTGGTTCTTCCTGTTCTGGCTGCCGAAGTACATGTCGGCGCAGTACGGCCTCACCGGCCCGGAGATGGTCCTGCCGCTGGCTGTCCTGTACAGCATGACGATGGTGGGCAGTATCGGTGGCGGCTGGCTGCCGACCTGGTTCATCGACCGCGGCCACAGCATCTACCAGGGCCGCATGCGCGCCATGTTCACCATCGCCCTGTTCCCGCTGGTGGTGCTGCTGGCCCAGCCGCTCGGCTACCTGGGCTTCTGGATCCCGGTGATCCTGATCGGCATCGGCGCCTCGGCGCACCAGGCCTGGTCGGCCAACCTGTTCACCACCGTGTCGGACATGTTCCCCAAGCACAGCGTCGGTTCGGTGGTCGGCATTGGCGGCATGGCCGGCGGCCTGGGCGGCGTGCTGCTCACCAAGCTGGGCGGCTGGCTGTTTGACTACTACGGCGCCCTGGGTCACCTGGAAACCGGCTACCTGATCATGTTCTCGATCTGCGCGCTGGCCTACCTGACGGCCTGGCTGGTGATGAAGGCCCTGGTGCCGGCACACCGCGAGATCACCGACCTGTAATGGCAGGCATGGAGATCGACCGTATCGAAGGCGTGCATTGCGCCACCGGCGAAAGTCCCACCTGGAACGCGGCAGAAGCTGCGTGGTACTGGGTGGACATCCCGGCGCGCCGCGTCTGGCGCATGGACCACGCCACCAGCGCGCTGCGCCACTGGGAAGCGCCCGAGATGGTGGCCTGCATCGCAGGCGCCGTCGACGGCAGCCTGGTGGCCGGCATGGAAACCGGCATCCATCGCCTGGTCCTGGGCGAGGACGGCAAGGCCGAGGCCACGCGCCTGGCCGCGCCGTCCGCGCTTGAGCTGGGCGAAGGCATGCGCTTCAACGACGGGCGCTGCGACCGCCAGGGCCGTTTCTGGAGCGGCACCATGTTCATGGACATGGGCGCGGCGCGCGCGGTCGGCGGCCTGTACCGCTACAGCGCGGGCGAAGGGCTGCACGGTCCGGTCGTGAGCGGCCTGCTGACGCAGAACGGCCTGGCCTGGTCGCCCGACGGGCGCACCATGTACCTGTCGGATTCGCATCCGCAGCGCCGCACCGTGTGGGCCTTCGACTACGACGTCGAGCAGGGCATCCCGCACAACAAGCGCGTCTTCCTCGACCTGAGCGGGCAGAAGGGCCGCCCGGACGGCGCCGCGGTCGATGTCGACGGCTGCTACTGGACCTGCGCCAACGACGGCGGCCTGGTACAGCGCTTCACGCCGGGCGGGAAGCTGGACCGCGAGATCGCGCTGCCGATGGCCAAGCCTTCGATGTGCGCCTTCGGCGGGCCGCAGCTCGATACCCTGCTGGTGACCTCGATCGACTCGGGCTCGGGCGGCGAGGCGGGTTCGGTGGTGCTGCTGCGCCCGGGTGTGCAGGGCGTGGCGGAAACGCCCTTCGGCGCAAGCCGCGCCTGATTCGACCGCATTTGTCGACATCCTGGCCTCCACGCGCTAACCTGTACGGTTTCGTGTGGAGTGCTGAAAACATATGCAGGACAAGAGGGAAGCGAAAGGCATCCTGCCACCGCTGCCGACGCCGGCGACGACGCCGGAAGACGCGGCAGCCAGGAAGCTGGCGCAGGAAGAGCGCGACGCCGCGGTGCGCGGCGTCGTCTCGATCGCCGCGATGCGCCAGGCCGTCAAGGACCATGCGCGCGGCCTGCCGATCCCCTCCGAGGTGCCGCGCCTCAAGCGGCTGGACGCGGCAGCCTTCGCGGCGCGCGCCGCGCAAGGACTCCCCTTCATCATGACCGGCCTGGTCGATCGCTGGCCCCTGTGCAGCCTTACCCCGCTCGAGCTGCGCGAACGCTACGGCGATCTGCCGGTGCGCGCCCGCGTCGGCGACTACATCCGGCAACCCTTCCGGGCTGACCGCCCGATGCGCGACATGTCCTTGCGCGCCTACCTCGACCTCGAGCCCGAACGCATCCACGGCGCCGGCGAGCCGCCGCCCTATGTCGGCAACCTGGAACTGCGCGAGCTGAACCGCCTGTGCCACTGGCCGGCCTATTTTCGCAAGATGGGGCCGCCCCGTTTCTGGCTCGGCCCGGTGGGCACGATGACGCCCCTGCATTGCGACTTCGACGACAACATCTTCGCGCAAATCTGGGGCACCAAACGCATCTTTCTGGCGCCGCCTCACCACGACGCCTTCCTGTATGCGAACGAAGCCAATCCGGTCCTGTTCGGTTCACCCGTCGACCCGGAGGCGCCGGACTTCGACGCGTATCCGCTGGCGCTCCAGGCGGCCACGGTCGAGTGCATCGTCGCGCCGGGCGACCTGCTGTACGTGCCGGCCGGCTGGTTCCACCAGGTGCGGGCGCTCGAATTCTCGCTCTCCTCGAACCGCTGGGCGCGAGGCATACCGCTGGCGCTCGGGGCTAATGCACCGTGCGCGCGTACTGCGTGAAATGCTCGGCGCTGAGCGCGTGCTGGTACAGAAAGCCCTGGTAGATGTAGCAGCCGGCGTCCGACAGGAACTGGCGCTGGCCCGGCGTCTCGACGCCTTCCGCGATCACCTGCAGGCCCAGGCTCTCGCCCAGCGCGATGATCGAGCGCACGATGGACGCGTCGTTCTGGTCGGTCAGCACGTCGCGCATGAAGGACTGGTCGATCTTGAGCTGGTCGAGCGGCAGCTTGCGCAGGTAGGCCAGCGACGAGTAGCCGGTGCCGAAGTCGTCCAGCGAAAAGCTGATGCCGCGCTGCTTCAGGGTGGCCATGGTATGCGCGGTGTGGCTGAAATCGCGCACCACCAGGCTTTCGGTCAGCTCGAGCTTGAGGCTGGACGGCTGCACCCCGGTTTCTTCGAACACCTGTTGCAGCATCGGCACGAAGTCGGGCTCGATGAACTGGCCGGCGCTGACATTGACCGACATCGTCAGCCCGGCGGTGTCCGGATAGTGCTGCCAGCGCGCCAGCTCGGCGCAGGCGGTGCGCAGCACCCAGCGTCCGATGTCGATGATCAGGCCGCTCTCTTCAGCAGCCTGGATGAACTCGGCCGGGTACAGCAGCCGACCGTCCGGCAGGCGCCAGCGTAACAGCGCTTCGGCGCCGATCACACGGCTGCTGCGGTCGAGCTGCGGCTGGTAATGCAGTACGAACTCGTTGTCGCGCAGCGCACGCCGCATCGCGCCTTCCAGCTCGGCCCGAGCCGACCACGCCGCCTGCACCGCGGGGTCGTGGAAGCGGTAGGTGTTGCGCCCGCAGGCCTTGGACTGGTACATCGCGGCGTCGGCCTGGCGCAGCGTCGACTCGACCGTGTCCACGGTACCGCACAAGGTGGTCACGCCGACGCTGACCGAGACCGAATACATCATGTCGGCCAATTGGAAGGGCGCCGCCATTGCGGCCACCACCTTGCTGGCCACCGTCTCGGCCTGGGCCGCCGCGCCCTCGCGCGTGTCTTCCACAGGCTGGATCAGGATCACGAACTCGTCACCGCCCAGGCGCGCTACCATGTCGGCCTCGCGCACGCAGTGCTCGAGGCGGCGTGCCACCGCCTGCAGCAGCAGGTCGCCGGCGGCGTGCCCCTGCGAGTCGTTCAGGTATTTGAAATTGTCGAGGTCGCAGAACATCAGGGCGCCGCACTTGCGCGTGCGCGCACTGCCCAGCAGGGCGCGGCGCAGATGGTCGAGCAGACTGGCGCGGTTCGGCAGGTCGGTCAATGGGTCGAAGAAGGCAAGTCGGTAGATCTTCGCTTCATTGTGCTTGCGTTCGCTGATGTCGGTGCTGATCACCAGAATCTTCTGCGGCGCGCCCGACTCGCGGTCGTTGGCCATCAGCGTCCAGCGGGTATCGGTCTCGATGCAAACGCCGTCGCGGCGCAGGTGCGACAACTCGCCCATCCACCCGCCGTTGGCGAGTGTGTTCTCGTAGGCTGCGTGGTAGGCTGGCAGGTTCTCGCAAAGTAAATCGGAGAATTTCTTGCCACGTGCTTCGGAAGCGCTCCAGCCGTAGAGCCGCTCTGCGCCGTGATTCCAGTAAGTGATGCGCGAATTCAGGTCCATCGCGATGATCGCATCGCGCGCCTGCTGCAGGTAGGAAGCCTGTTCCTGCACCAGCAGGTTGGCATTGCGCAGTTCCGTGTAGTCGAACATGAAGCCTTCAAGGATCTTGCCCCGTCCCTGAGGCGGTGCTGCTCCCTGTTCATAGACCCATCGTGTTTCGCCGGTGGCGCAGCGGATGCGGTAGGTCAGCTTGAAGGCGCGTCCCTGCTGCAGTGCCAGGGCGACGCTGCGTTCGGCGCCGGCGCGGTCGTCCGGATGGATCAGGCTGGCGAAATTCATGCCTGGACGCGCCAGGAATGCGGCTGCCGGATAACCAGTCAACTTCTCCACACCGGCGCTGATGAATTCCATCGTCCAGTCGGCATCGTAGCGACAGCGATAAGCGACTCCAGGCAAGTTCTGGAGCAACAGCTCGAGCGACAACGCGTGTGCGTCGCCAAGAGCAGGCAATTGCGGTCCGTCAAGGGCGCTCATCCAACCTCGCGAAATGGTCTGAGATAACCGCTATTTTTAGTTATAAGAGTTGAGTAACTATCCTAGCGCAAAATCACGTTGTATTGACGCGGCACGATTGAAATTAGAAAAGTCTGTTGTAACGAAATCAGTGTTGCATGGGAAAGCGCGCCACCGGCCGGCGGCGCGCCTGGAGGATCAGAACGCGGCGATGCCGGTCTGTGCGCGGCCGAGGATCAGCGCGTGGATGTCGTGGGTGCCTTCGTAGGTATTGACCACTTCGAGGTTGACCATGTGGCGCACGATGCCGAACTCGTCCGAGATGCCGTTACCGCCGAGCATGTCACGTGCCGTGCGGGCAATATCCAGTGACTTGCCGCAGGAGTTGCGCTTCATGATCGAGGTGATCTCGACGGCGGCGGTGCCTTCGTCCTTCATGCGGCCCAGGCGCAGGCAGCCCTGCAGGCCGAGGGTGATTTCGGTCTGCATGTCGGCCAGCTTCTTCTGCACCAGCTGGTTGGCGGCGAGCGGCTTGCCGAACTGCTTGCGGTCCAGCACATACTGGCGCGCCGTGTGCCAGCAGTCTTCGGCAGCGCCGAGCGCGCCCCAGGCGATGCCGTAGCGCGCCGAGTTCAGGCAGGTGAACGGGCCCTTCAGGCCGCGCACGTCCGGGAAGGCGTTTTCTTCCGGGCAGAACACCTCGTCCATGACGATCTCGCCGGTGACCGAGGCGCGCAGGCCGAACTTGCCGTGAATGGCGGGAGCGCTCAGGCCCTTCCAGCCCTTTTCCAGCACGAAGCCGCGGATCGCGCCTTCGTCGTCCTTGGCCCAGACCACGAACACATCGGCGACCGGCGAGTTGGTGATCCACATCTTGGAACCGCTCAGCGAATAGCCGCCCTCGACCTTGCGGGCGCGGGTGACCATCGAGGCCGGGTCGGAGCCGTGGTTCGGCTCGGTCAGGCCGAAGCAGCCGATCCATTCGCCGGTGGCCAGTTTCGGCAGGTATTTCTGCTTGGTTTCCTCATTGCCGAATTCAAAGATCGGCACCATCACCAGCGAGGACTGCACGCTCATCATCGAGCGGTAGCCGGAGTCGACGCGCTCGACCTCGCGTGCGATCAGGCCGTACGAGACGTAGTTCAGGCCCGGGCCGCCGTATTGTTCCGGGATGGTCGGGCCGAGCAGGCCGAGTTCGCCCATTTCGCGGAAGATCGCGTTGTCCATGCGCTCGTGGCGGAAAGCCTCGAGGATGCGCGGCTTGAGCTTGTCCTGGCAGTAGCTCGCCGCAGCCTCGCGCACCATGCGTTCTTCATCGGTGAGCTGGCTGTTCAGCAGCAGGGGGTCGTCCCAGTGGAAGGCGGCTTTGCGGGGCGAATCGGAATGGCTCATGGATCTTCCTGTCTCGATAGGTTCTTGTACGAGGCGCACGCCAGTCTGGAGGCCGCGCCATAGCTTGACCATTATAAGAATGGTGCGCCGCCGTATCTTTTGAATCTGCGACAAGCATTTTCATTTTTGCTCGGTCGGAAATTCGCGCGCCGACGATGGCGGATTATTGCGTAAACGATACTGCTTGCACCAGGCCGGCATTGCGCAGGCGCAGCATGTCGCGTGTCGGCGCCGAGCCGAAATGGCGCGCATATTCACGGCTGAACTGCGAGGGGCTGGCATAGCCGACACGCTGGCAAGCAAGTCCGGCATCCATGCCGGTCGACAACATCAGGCGGCGTGCTTCCTGCAGGCGCAGGGTCTTCTGGAACTGCAGCGGGCTCATCGAGGTCAGCGACTTGAAGTGCTCATGCAGGGAGGAGGGACTCATGTGCGCCAGCTCGGCCATGTCGTCGATGCGGACAGGCCGGTCGTAATGCCGGCGGATCCAGTCCACTACCTTGCCGATACGGTGCGACTCGACGCGGCCGAGCTGGGCCAGGCGTGCGCCAAAGGGGCCGCGCAAGAGGCGCAGCATGATCTCGTCGATGGCCAGCGGCGCCAGCAGGGCGGCATCCTCGGGCTGGCCGGCCAGCGCCATCAAACGCGCCGCGGCGTCGACGATGGCCTCGCCCGCCTGCGCCACGTACACGGCACGCCTGTCGCGAACGGCCGGTACACCTTCCGGATAGGCCTTCAGGATCAGTTCCGCCAGCCGTTGCTGGTCGAAATCGAGCCGGAAGGACAGGTAGGGCGCGGCCACGCTGGCTTGCCTGATCATGGCGGCGATCGGCAGGTCCAGCGAAAAGATCATCATGCGCGAGGGATCGTATTCGTAGGACTCTTCGCCCAGCATGACCGTCTTGGCGCCCTGCGCAACGATGCACAGGGCAGGGCGGTGCAGGCCATGCACCAGTTCCGCGCTGGTGGTCGAAGCGCGGATGGCATGTACGCCCGGAATGCAGGTCTCGAAAGAACCGTCCTGCGGCGCATTGGCAAGCAGGCTCCGCGCCAAGCGCGCAAGCGCGGGCATGGCCGGCTGCTGGGGCGGCTCGCTTGTCCGGACACCGGCAAGGATGGGGAGCTGGTCGGGCGAGTTCATGGCTTCATGGCGCTATCGGTCGCAGGATACCATCAGTTCCCGGTGCTCAGGCATCGTGGTCGGTCGAGCGCGACAGTCCAGCCAGGGCGTTCAGCTCGGTCAAGCGGGCGTCGATCTCGGATTGTGCCATGGCGAGTGCATCGCTTCCGGCAAGAAAATGTTTCGGCGGATTGTCCATCCCGGCCAGGTGCACCACCAGCTTGGCGAGCTTGGCCGGATCGCCCAGCTGCTTGCCGTGGTAGGCACCATACGCGTTCGCGACCGAGCCGTGGCCCGCATAATCGTCGATCACCTTCTGGCCGTAGCGCACCGAGCTCTGGTCGAGGAAGTCGGTACGGAAGAAGCCCGGCTCGACTGTGCTCACCTTGATGCCGAACTTGGCCAACTCCAGCCCGAGCGAAGAAGACAGGCCTTCGATCGCATACTTGGTGGCGCAGTAGACCGAGGCGCCGTCGAAGCCGGTGACGCCGGCGATCGAGCTGATGTTGACGACGTGGCCCGCGCGCTGGCGGCGCAACACCGGCAGGGCGGCACGCAGCACGTGCATCACGCCGAATACATTGACCGTGAACTGCTGTTCGATGTCGGCCGGGGACAGCTCCTCGAAGTTGCCCAGCAGCCCATAGGCGGCGTTGTTGACGAGCACGTCGATGCGGCCGAAGCGAGCGACGGCGGCCTCGATGGCGGCCATGGCTTGCGTTTCCTTGGCGACGTCGAGTTCGACCAGTTCGACCTGCTCCGAATCGACCGAGGCGAAGGTGGATGTCAGCTGTGCAAGGCTGCGAGCCGCCGCAACAACGCGGTCGCCATTTGCGATAGCTGCATGAGCAATTTCCGCGCCGATGCCGCGGCCGGCGCCCGTAATGAACCAGACTTTGGACATGATCTCTTCTCCATGATATGCCGCTTGACGCGGCGTTAAGGTGAAGAGAATGGTAGGGCGCGGGACCCGACGGGATTTGCCTAGAAATCCGGAGAGCTGGCGTGATCCTCGCCAGCTGCACGGGAAACGTTCTTAAACGGCCGCTCTATCCGGTTGCACCGAATCGCCCGCCATGGAACAGCAGCGCCGATTGCGGATGCACGGCGCATTCCTCGACTTCGCCCACGAAGATGACGTGGTCGCCTTCCGGATAGCGGCTGCGGTTGTGGCATTCGAACCAGGCCGAGACGCCCTTCAGGATCGGCAGGCCGGTGCGCGACAGTTCGTATTCGACGCCGGTGAAGGGATCGTCGATGCTGCGGCGCGAAAAGCGCAGCGCCAGGTCCTGCTGGCCCGCGCCCAGCACGTTGATGACGTAATGCGAGTTGCCGCTGAAGATGGGCAGGCTGTTGGCGCCGGCGCCCAGGCTCCACAGGACGAGCGGGGGCTCGAGCGAGACCGAGTTGAAGGAACTGGCGGTCAGGCCGCGGAAAGAGCCGTCGGCAAGGCGCGTGGTGATGATGGTGACACCGGTGGCGAATTGCGACAGGGCGTGGCGAAAATGCGCCGAGTCGAAACCGCGCGTCGTGGCACGGGGAGAGCGTGTATTCATTGGATCGCCATTATGCCACTGTCGGGCGGCCGGCCGGGTATTGATCCCGAGCGCACTGCATGAAAGTGCGCTTTGCGTTACATTAAGAACTATCGAATCTGACGAAATAGCAAAGGTGCGTGCAATGAGCGAACAAAGCGGGAGGGAGGTAGCCATCCTGGGTGGCGGATGCTTCTGGTGCCTGGAAGCGGTCTACCTGGAAGCGCGCGGCGTGACGCGCGTGGAATCGGGCTACATGGGCGGCCACGTCGCCAATCCGAGCTACGAACAAGTGTGCGCGGGCACGACCGGCCACGCCGAGGTGGTGCGGCTCGAGTTCGACCCAACGGTGATCAGCTACCGCGACATCCTCGAGATCTTCTTCACGATCCATGATCCGACCACGCCTGACCGCCAGGGCAACGATGTCGGCCCGCAATACCGTTCGGTGATCTTCACCACCTCGCCGGAGCAGGAGGCGACGGCGCGCAAAGTGATGGCCGAGATGGCGGCGGTATGGGATGCGCCGATCGTGACCCAGCTGTTGCCCCAGGAGACCTGGTACAAGGCCGAGGACTATCACCAGAATTATTTTGCGCAGCATCCGCTGCAGGGCTACTGCGCCTTCGTGGTGGCGCCGAAGGTGGCGAAGTTCCGCAAGACCTTCAGCGAGCGGCTCAAGTAGCGTACATGTACTTGCGCGACCACGGCAATTGCTCGACCTCTCCATCCGCCTTGCCGCACACGATCTGGTACAGGCTGATCCTCCCGTGCGCGAAGGCGTAGGCGCAGCCCGCCAGGTAGACGTGCCAGATGCGGAAGCGCTTCTCGTCCGTCAGCGTCCGGATATGCTCGGCATTGCCTTCGAAATTGTCGGTCCAGATCGCGCAGGTCTTCGCGTAGTGGCGCCGCAGGTTTTCCACGTCGCGCACCTCCAGTCCGCCTTCCTGCATCGCCCGCACCACCGTGGCCAGGTGGGCCAGCTCGCCGTGCGGGAACACGTACTGGTCGATGAATTCGCCGCCGCCGTAGGGCGTGGCGCTGTTGTCGACATTGGTGGTCGTGATGCCGTGGTTCATCACTATGCCCCCCGGGGCCAGCAGCCGGTTCACGCGTGAAAAATATTCCGGCAGGTGCTGCACGCCGACGTGTTCGAACATGCCGACGCTGGTGATGCGCTCGAAGCTGCCGTCGACGTCGCGGTAGTCCTGCAGGCGAATCTCGACCTGTCCCTGCAATCCGGCCCGTTCGACGCGCTCGCGCGCAAGCCGGGCCTGGTTCTCGGACAGCGTCACGCCGACGCAGCGCGCGCCGAAGGCCTGGGCCGCGCGCAGCACCAGCGCACCCCAGCCGCAGCCGATGTCGAGCAAGGTCTGTCCGGGCCGCAGGTCGATCTTGCGCAGGATGTGGTCGATCTTCTTTTGCTGGGCCGTGGCCAGGTCTTCGTCGCCGTTCTCGAAGTAGGCGCAGGAATACACCATGGCCGGGTCGAGCCAGGCCGCGTAGAAATCGTTGGAAACGTCGTAGTGGTAGCGGATCGCTTCGGCATCGCTCTCGCGCGTGTGCGGGACCGCGCGGCGCAGCATGTCGCCGAGGCGGCCGCGTCCCTTGTCCAGGCTGGCCGCCAGCGCGTTGCCGACGTTGATGATGTCGGCCGCCCGTCCCTTGATGTCGATCGCTCCCTCGACGTAGGCCCGCCCCAGGTTGTACAGCGAGGGCGAGCGCAGGTAGCGCAGGGCGGAGCGGTCGGGCACGCGGATGGTGACCCGTGCCGGCTCGGAGGAAAACTCGAGTTGGCGGCCATCCCACAGTTCCACCCGCAAGGGCAGGGACAGCTTGTCACGCAGGCCTGCACTCCAGGCCGACAATACCATTTGCTCGAACACGCTCACCTCCGGCATAGGTGGCCGGCGTGCCGCGCAGATGCGAGCTCGCGCTGCGGCCGGCCTAGGGTTGCAAACGCAGGCGGGTCCAGCTGCCGTCTTCCTGACGCTCGTAGACGATGCGGTCGTGGAAGCGGGAGCGGCGCCCCTGCCAGAATTCCAGGCGCTCGGGCACGAGGCGGAAACCGCCCCAGTTGCCCGGACGCGCCGGATCATCTCCAGCTTGCCGTGCTACGGCTTCGTAGTTCTGTTCCAGCTCAGCGCGGCTGCCGATTGGAGCGCTTTGACGAGAGGCGATGGCCGACAAACGGCTTTTCAGCGGCCGGCTGCGGAAATACCGGTCGCTTTCTTCGTTTGAGGTGCGCTCCACACGTCCTTCGATGCGCACCTGGCGTTCGAGTTCGCTCCAAAAGAACAACAAAGCGGCGTATTGATTATCCTCCAACTCCTGGCCTTTGCGGCTGTCGTAGTTGGTGTACCAGGTGAAACCGCGTTCGTCGAACTGCTTCACCAGCACGATGCGCGAACTCGGACGGCCGTTGGCGGCCACCGTGGCCACCGACATGGCGTTCGGCTCGTTCACCTCGGCCTTCAGCGCCTGCTCGAACCATTGCGTGAACTGGAGCATCGGGTCGTCCATCACCTCGTTCTCGTTCAGGCTGGCCTGGCCGTAATCCTTGCGCAGGTCGGCGACGGCCTGGCCGATGGCCGGGGCAGGGGAGGTTTCTCCGATGCCGCGGCGCGCCTGCATCGCCTTGCCCAGCTGGGCCATCTGTTCCGGGCTGAACAGACGCAGGGCCATCGGCGCCATCGTGCCTTCTTCGCGTTCCATGTGGGAAAGATAGCGCTGGCTGAAACGCTGCACCGCGCTGGCCGACAGCACCGCGGACTGGCCTTCGGCGATCGCGGTCAGTTGCTCGTGCAAATCCTGCCAGAGCGCGTCCATGTCCTTGTGGTCCTGCAGGATCACCGGCGCCAGCGCCTGCAGGGTGGCGGCGTCCTCGCCTTGCGCCACGGCGCGCAGCATCGGGATCAGGTCCTGTTCCTCGTCGTCGTGGTGCAGGTGGGCCGCCTTCTCGAAGTATTTCAGCACCGCTGCCGCGGCCTGGCGCGCCTGTTCGTCGGCGCCGAATTCCGGCAGGTGGGCGAGCAGCTTGTCGAGGGTCGCCAGCTGCTTGCGGATGCGGTCATGGCAGTGCTTGAGGACGGCGATCGGCTGGTCGAAATCGGGGGCGGTGTCGTGGAGGTTGAGAGTCATGGGGCGTTTTGTTGACACACGAGAAGAATTTGGTTGACTAGAAGCTATTTTAGTGCAGATGCGCAATCGAGGTCCGTTAAAATGGCGGGATGAACCTGACCGATACCCCTACTCTTGCAGCTACCCTGGACGACGAAGTCGACTTTGCGCGCCGCTTCGGCGGGATCGCGCGCCTCTATGGCGAGCGTGCCCTCGAACGCTTCCGTGCGGCGCACGTTTGCGTGATCGGTGTCGGCGGCGTCGGTTCCTGGATCGTCGAGGCGCTGGCACGCAGCGCCGTCGGCCACCTGACCCTGATCGACCTCGATAACGTGGCCGAATCGAACATCAACCGCCAGCTCCAGGCGCTCAGCTCGACCATCGGGATGCCGAAGATCGAGGCGCTCAAGGAACGCATCGCGCAGATCAACCCGTCTTGCCGCGTCACCCTGGTCGAGGACTTCATCGATCCGGAGAACATCGAGACGATGATCGCCGGCAAAGGTTTCGACTACGTGGTCGATGCCATCGACGGCGTCAAGTCGAAGGCGGCCCTGATCGCTTACTGCAGCGCCAGGAAGCTGCCCCTCATCGTCATTGGCGGCGCCGGCGGCCAGCTAGATCCGACCAAGATCGAAGTGCGCGACCTGGCCCGCACGGAGCAGGAACCGCTGCTGAAGAAAGTGCGCAAGATCCTGCGCGCGCAGTACGGCTTCGCCAAGGGTGAAAAGAACAAGTACCACATCGATGCCGTGTTCTCGATGGAGCCGCTGCGCTACCCGGATGCCGGCGATGCCTGCGCGATCGATGCAAACAGCGTCACCGGCCTGAACTGCGCCGGCTTCGGCTCCAGCATGGTGGTCACGGCCACCTTCGGCATGGTCGCGGCGGGCCACCTGCTGCGCAAGCTGGCCGATGCGGCGAACGCCGAGCCGGTGGACGCGCTCGATGTTGTTGCTCAAGCGCAAACTGTGCAAGCCGAAGCGGCCTTGCTATCATAGGATCAGTTATTGATCACTTTGATGGAAGAACCCACATGATCCGTCGTACCGCATTCGCAGCACTGCTGCTGGCCGCCGCTGCCGGCGCCACCGCCCAGGACAGCGCCACCCAGCAACAGGACGCGTCCAAGCCCACCACCCAGCCTGCGCCGGAGCAGCAGAACGTCCCGCAGGCGACCCAGCCGCAGACGGTCCAGCCGCAGGCCGAGCCGGTCGTGCCGGCCGCGCCCACCCCGCAGGTCGAGATCATCGACCGCGTGGTCGGCAAGGGCAAGGAAGCCAGTGTCGGCAGCAAGGTCCTGGTCCACTACACCGGCTGGCTGCACAAGCCGCTCGCGCCCAAGCAGCGCGGCAAGAAGTTCGACTCCTCGCTCGACCGTGGCGACCCGCTCGAGTTCCAGCTCGGCGCCGGCATGGTCATCAAGGGTTGGGAGCAGGGCGTGCAGGGCATGAAGGTGGGCGGCAAGCGCACCCTGGTCATCCCGAGCGCACTGGCCTACGGCAAGCGCGGCGCCGGCGGCATGATTCCGCCCGATGCCGATCTGATCTTTGATGTGGAACTGGTGAACGTCAAGTAAAGTCAAATCCAACGATAAACGGGAGACCGGCATGCGCATTGCGAACGACGTTACTGAACTGATCGGCAACACCCCCCTCGTACGAATCCGCAGGCTGGCCCCGAATGGCGGCGCCGAGATCCTCGGCAAGCTGGAATACCACAACCCGGCGCACAGCGTGAAGGACCGCATCGGCCTGGCCATGATCGAGGCCGCCGAGCGGGCCGGCATGATCAAGCCCGACACCGTCATCGTCGAACCCACCAGCGGCAACACCGGCATCGCGCTCGCGATGGTGTGCGCCGCGCGCGGCTACCGCTGCAAGCTGGTGATGCCCGAGACCATGAGCAACGAGCGGCGCATGCTGCTGCGCGCCTATGGTGCCGAGCTGGTGCTCACGCCGGGCAGCGAAGGCATGCTGGGCGCGATCCGCCGCGCCGAGGAACTGGTGGCCGCCGATCCGAACTGCTTCATGCCGCAGCAGTTCAACAATCCGGCCAATCCGGAAATCCACCGCAATACCACCGCCGAGGAAATCTGGCGCGACACCGACGGCCGGGTCGACATCCTGGTGGCCGGCGTCGGCACCGGCGGCACCATCACCGGCGTGAGCGAAGTCATCAAGGCGCGTAAACCCGGCTTCCAGGCCATCGCCGTGGAGCCGGAAGCCTCGCCCATGCTGTCGAAAGGGACCAAGGGACCGCACCCGATCCAGGGCATCGGCGCCGGCTTCGTGCCGGCGGTGCTCAACACCGGCGTCTACGACGAAGTGATCACCGTGAAGAACGAGGATGCCTTCGAGACGGCGCGCGCCGCGGCGCGCGAAGAGGGACTGCTGGTGGGGATTTCGTCGGGCGCCGCCTTGTGGGCGGCGGTGCAGGTGGCGCAGCGGCCGGAGAATGCCGGGAAGCTGATCGTGACCATCATTCCCTCGTTCGGCGAGCGCTACCTGAGTACGGCGCTGTACGCCAACCTGGCCGGCTAGGACTCACCGGCCCGGCTGCACTCAGTGCGCATGGGCATGGTCATGATCATGTTCGTGGTCATGACCATGATGGTCGCCCAGCGCACACCCATGATGCGTCGTTCCTTCCTCCACCTGCAGCGTGCAGTGGTGGATCCCGAAGTCGCTGCGCAGCTTGTCCACCATCTCGTCCAGCACACGGTCCCCCGGATATCCGCCCGGCATTACCACGTGCGCCGTCAGCGCGTTCTCGGTCGTGCTGATCGCCCAGATGTGCAGGTCGTGCACTTCCTTCACGCCCGGCTGGTTGCAGAGGAAGTCGCGCACCGCGTTCGCATCCACGCCGGGCGGCACCGCCGCCATCGACAGCAGCACCGATTCGCGCAGCAGCGACCAGGTGCCGATCACGATCACGACCACGATCGCCAGGCTCACCGCCGGGTCGACCCAGGTCCAGCCGGTGCCCATGATGAGCAGGCCCGAAATCACCACGCCCAGCGACAGCGCGGCGTCGGCCGCCATGTGCAGGTAGGCGCCGCGCAGGTTCAGGTCGCTCTTGCTGCCGGCCATGAACAGCCAGGCCGAGAAGCCGTTGATCAGAACGCCGATCCCCGCGACGATCGACACCGTCATGCCCTGTACCGGCGCCGGTTCGGTGAAGCGCTGCACCGCTTCCAGGGCGATGGCGCCGCAGGCCGCCATCAGGAGCAGGCCATTGCCCAGCGCCGCCAGGATCGAGGAGCCGCGCAGGCCGTAGGTGTAGCGGTGCGTCGGCGCGCGCTTTGCCAGCGCCGCCGCGCCCCAGGCCAGCACCAGGCCGAGCACGTCGGACAGGTTGTGGCCGGCGTCCGCCATCAGCGCGGTGGAGTGGGCGATGAAGCCGTAGGTGAACTCGATGGCCACGAACAGCGCGTTGAGGCCGATGGCCAGCGCAAAGGCGCGCTCGTGCCCGGCCGGATCGGGCATGTGGTGATGGTGGTGGCCAAAACCATGGTGGTGGCCATGATCGTGGTCGTGATCATGGTGGTCGTGCGTGTGGGTGGTGCTCATGCGTCCATTCCGTTGATTGGTTCAGCGATGTGTTCGAACATGTTGGCGAGCAGGCTGCTGATGTGGGCATCGGCAGCCGAGTAGAAGACCTGCTTGCCCTGGCGCTCGGCCTTGACGATGCGGGCCGCGCGCAGCAGGCGCAGGTGGTGGCTGACCAGCGAACTGGACAAATCGAGCGAGGCGGCGATGTCGCCCACCGCGGTCGGCTGCGCCAGGCAGGCCAGCACGATGCGCAGGCGGGTGGCGTCGCCGAGCAGGTGGAACAGGTCGGCCAGTTCTTCGACGGCGCCGGCCGCGTGTTCGAATTCGGTAGGTGTAGTCATGTTTAACATGTGAAGATTTGTTCATATGTTAGGCGAAATGCTCGTGACCGGCAAGCAGTACGGCCGCTGAAAATTGATGCGATTGCGCAATGACTTGTCGGATCAGTCCGGTATGTTGGCCGATGTACTTTTATTTTCAGACCGTCCGCCGAGGATCGCGGACTTACCGAAGAATAGCTTTCCCTCATGACCACGATACTGGCGGAACAAATTGCCGTCGAGCTTGCCCGTTTTTCAAGCACGACAAGGCTCTATGAGCTGAGCGTCGACGACAGCAGCGCTGGCCTCAGTACGAAAGAGCTGTTGGTCGAGGCTTTCCTGGCCGATGAGGCCTTGAACGAGCTCGATGTCTGAGACCTCATTGTCCTGTCGACCAATGCCCATATAGAGCTGGAAAAACTGCTGGGACAGTCGGCAAAACTGCAGATCGCCTTGGCCAACGGTAGCCGCACCAGCTTTACTGGAGAGATCAGCGAAGTAGCAATGCTTGGGAGCGACGGTGGCCTTGCCCGCTATCGGGTGCGCATCTCGCCATGGCTATGGCGTCTTGGCCAGGTACGCAACAGCCGCGTGTGGCAGGACAAGACCGTGATCGGGATGGTCGACTCGGTGTTTGACTGGCGAAGGACATCATCATGAGGACGAACATGCTCAAGCCGATCTGGAAATATGCTGTACCGGTGCTGGTCTGCCTGTTGATTCAACCCGCTCTCACCGCGTGTAGTGAGTCAACAAACGTGGACGTCAATCTTCATGGCGTCAACCACACCGTGGATACCTTCAGTTATTCCGTCAAGAATCCGGCCCTCAAGGACCAGCCCGGTGCCGGCGGAGAACTGATCGATCCGTATGGGGTTGGGGGGACAACCTGCTGTGCGACGCTGCCCAAGACCTGGCGTCCCGGTATCAAACTGCAGGTGAACGCAACCCACTGGGTAGACAGGGGGCTGGAGAATGGGCTGCTTGAAGTTAAGGAGACACACCTCGTCGAGGTCCCGCAATACCCCGACGGCAAGCCTGGTGAGCTGTGGGTGCTGCGTACCCCGGACGGTACGGTCGCTATCGTATCAAGTGACTTTCAGCCCGACCATCCGAATTGGCCAGG
The DNA here is from genome assembly GCF_002454935.1 of Massilia sp. UBA6681. Lineage (NCBI taxonomy): Bacteria > Pseudomonadati > Pseudomonadota > Betaproteobacteria > Burkholderiales > Oxalobacteraceae > Massilia > Massilia sp. UBA6681. Next base: position 20,952 of record NZ_DKJX01000047.1, on the reverse strand, counting down.
GAAAATAAAAGGCTGGCCGGTTCCCTCTCATGAGTATCGCCTAGAACGGTGGAAAATTTTTCTAAATTATCACCTTGCCAGCGTGGATGCTGCGCTATCCCTACTTCATGATTTGGAAGAGGATCCGAAGAAGGGGTGTATAGAAGCGTGGGAACATGCAAAACAATATGATCGTGACAGTATTAAAGCGTTTACTGGTCCGGAAGACCCACGATATCTTGTGCAACTTAAAAAAGACTACGAAAAATTCTTTGAGAACAGCAAGAACAGAGTAAATCAAGTTATGGAGGAGAAGCCATGACAATGATGCTTGCTCCATTAGTAGGCGAAAACTTTTCCTCTGTGGTCGATCCGAGCATATTTTTTTCAAAGAAGGAAATAAGGGACATGTCGGAACGCTATGATATACGGGAGCGTCCGCCAATTGGAGTTCCGGAGAAATCGTGCAATACAAACTTGTTCTTTGGCTTTTTTTTTTGACGGTACCAAGAATAACTACGAACAAGCTGAGACCACGAAGAACCATTCGAACGTCGCCCGCCTCTACGATTGTTACCCCGGCCTGAGCGTCCCTGGAGTCCTTCCCACTTCGACTGACTGGGTACACGAACTGCCCAGATATAAGCATTTCTTCCGAGTCTATGTCCCGGGCGTCGCATCTCCTTTCCCGCAAGTAGGCGATAATGGAACCGGCATGCAAGCTACCTCTGGCGCCGCAGCAGGCGGATTCGGCGACTTCAGGATAGTGTGGGCATTGATCCAGGCCGTGAACAACCTTCACCGGTTTTTTCTGAAGACGCCGCTGATATCGGCAACGGAAGAAAAAGAGCTGTGCCGGACCCTCATCCTGAATAAAAGCACACGCGCACTCCTTGATGGCAGGGGAGGCGAACTCGGCTTGAACAGTCGCGAAAAGCAGGTGCCACAAAAATTCAAGGAAATGCTGCTCAGATTGCATGAGGCAATCTCCAGGCATTGGCCGAACGAGAAAACAGGCAAGCCGGCCAAGATTGACCCGGGTATCGTCAAGACGATCTATATGTCGGTGTTCGGTTTTTCGCGCGGCGCCACCGAAGCCCGTGTGTTCGTAAACTGGCTGCAATCCCTTTGCAAGCTGGACGCCAGGCTTAGAGGGAAAACGGGAGCGATGTCGCTGGGTGGCTTTCCGGTGCACTTCGACTTCCTGGGCCTGTTCGATACCGTCGCCTCCGTTGGATCCGCAAACTCGTTCGGGTTCTTCGATGGGCATGGACTTTGGGCAGATGCCGAAGACAGCATGCGTGTCCCAGCAGGCATGAGCTGCCTGCATCTCGTTGCGGCGCACGAGCTGCGCCGCAGCTTTCCGGTCGATTCGATCTCGGTCAACGGCGTCCTCGCCGAAGGCTGCACGGAAATCGTCGTGCCCGGGGTACATTCGGACGTCGGCTGCGGCTACTGTCCCGGCGAACAGGGGCGCGGAACCGATCCGGCGGGAGCGGACATGCTGACGAGAATTCCGCTCTTGATGATGTACAAGGCCGCTCGCCTGAACGGTGTTCCCTTGAAGCTTGAGCTGGCGAGCCCGGTTGCGAAGCAAAGGTTCGCCTTGAAGCCCGAGGCGATCGCCGCCTTCAACGCCTACATCGCGACGTGCAAGGAAACGAAAGGCCCAATCCATCGGATCATGCGCGAGCAGGCGCGCAAGCAGATCGAGTGGCGGCTGGCCCGACGGGTCACCGGAACGACCCCATTGCATAAGAGCCCGAGCTTCCTCCGTTCATCCGTGTTCGACCAAAACGATCTCCACAGCGCGGCCCATGAATTCGAAGAAGAAATCAAGGCATTTACTACCTGGCTCAAGGAGAAGGGCAGGCAGTTCATTCCCTCAGTTCAGAAAGCCGGATTCGGCAACAGCCATGCGGCCGAGTGGGAAGAAATTGCGACCTGGTGGGAAAAGGAAAAAAGCCTGAATCCAGCTGTACTGGAGTTCTTCGACAACTATGTCCATGACTCCAGGGCCTGGTTCAAGCTCATACCCGGTAACCCGGACAACGAAAAAGACATGCTTGCCATGCTCGATAAATGGGTGAAGCGACGCAAGGCGGTGGCAAGCCATAATGAAGTTCGATCCAGGATGCGTGGCCGGGGAAACTCTGTTTATCGGATGCGCGCAGACGATGGACTGACTGAAGAGCAGCGAGGTGCCGTGGAGGAATACCAGAAGCACGGCAAGATTCCCCGCCTTGTTACTGAAGGACGGGAGCCCTGGGGGTCTGCTTCCGATTTGATCGCCTGCGCAGGCTATCTGAGATTTCGGAAAATCTACGCAGGCTCGGATTCCGATCTTGTCTCCTGATTTGCAACCGGAGCAAATTCATCGGACGCGCGGCAACTGCCCATCGCTATCCCGCACCTCCACCGTTCCCAGCCCGAGCGTCTGCAGCTGCGGCAGGATGCGCTTGCGGTCGCCCACGGCGACCACCTTCATCCGTTCCGGCGCCAGGTACTTGCGCGCCGCGGCCTGCACTTGCGCCGCCGTGACGGCCGAGAGCTGGCCGGGCAGGCGCGCGTAGTAGTCGAGCGGCAGGCCGTAGATGAAGATGTCGGCCATGCTGGCGCCGATGTCGGCATTGGTCTCGAAAGCCCCGGGCAGCGACAGCACCTGGGCGTCGCGGGCGGTGTCGAGTTCGGCGGCCGGCAACGGCGCATCGCGCATCGCGTTCAGCTCGCTGAAGATCTCGCGCACCGAGGCGCCGGTGGCGTCGCGCCGCACGCTGCTGGCGATGACGAAGGGGCCGGGCGTGCGGTCGTAGCGGAACCAGGAGGAGATGCCGTAGGTGTAGCCCTTGGTCTCGCGCAGGTTGTCGTTGAGGCGGCTGGAGAACATTCCCCCCAGCGCGCCGTTCAGGACCTGCAGCGCCGGGAAGTCCGGCGTCGTGCGCGCCACCCCGATGCTAGTGACGCGCAGCGCGGTCTGCACCGCGCCCGGCTGGTCGACCAGCACCAGGCGCGCGGGCGTGCCGGCGGGCTCTTCCGCACCGCCGTCGGGGACGTCGGCACGCGCCCAGGCCGCGAAGCGCGATTCCACCAGCGCCTTCAGTTCGCCGCGCGCGATGTCGCCCGACACCACCAGCGCGGCATTCCCGGGCACGTAGTGGCGGCGCCAGAAGTCCACCAGGTCGTCGCGCGTGACGGCGCGGATCGCCGGTTCGGCGCCGAGCTGGCCATAGCCCTTCGGGTGCCCGCTGCCGTACAAGGTGCCGGCCGCGGCCACCGCCGCCACGGATTCCGGATCGTCGCGCTGCTGGATCAGTTCCCCGATCCGGTCGGCGCGCTGGCGCTCGACTTCCGCGTTGGGGAAGGCCGGGCGCAGCACGATGTCGGCCATGATGTCGAGCGCCGGCGCGAAGTTCGCGCGCAGCGACAGCAGCGACACCATGGAGGCATCAAGACCGGTGCCGGTGTCCAGGAAGGCGCCGAGCTGCGCGATCTCGTCGGCTATTCCAGGAGCGCTGCGCGTGGCCGTGCCTTCTTCCAGCATCTGCGCCGTGAACCCGGCCAGGCCCGGCACGTCGGCGGGATTCTCGGCGCTGCCGCTACGCACCACCAGCTGGGCCGCCACCAGCGGCAGGCCCGGCTTGTAGTGGTGGATCACGGTGAGGCCGTTGGCGAGCTTGAAGGACTCGCCCTGCGGCAGCGTGAAGCGCGGGGCCGGCCCCGCCTTCGGCTGCTGCGCGCGCCAGGGTTCCGGCACGTTGATCGCATCGTGCGCGGCCACGGTGGCCGGCTTGGCGGCCTTGCCGGCTTTCGGCGCAGGCGGAACCCGCGGGTCGTCGATGACCGGCTTGCCGGGCAGGCCGGTGACCACCGCGCGCGCCTGCTGGCGCAGGTAGGCACGCACGGCGCGCTGCACGTCGGCGGGCGTGATGCTGCGCAGCTGCGCCACGTCTTTTGCCAGGTAGCCCGGGTCCCCGGTGTACTGGTTGTAGTGGTTGAGCTGGTCCGCCAGTCCGTCGCCGCCCAGCTTCTCGACGGTGCTCAGGAGCGCGGTCTCGAGGCTGTTGCGGGCGCGCTCGACTTCGCGCTGCGAGGGGCCGTGATCGCGCAGCTGGGCCAGCTCGGCGTCGATCGCCGCTTCCAGTGCGCGCGCTTCGACGCCGGGACGTGCGGTGACGTCGATGACGAAGGTCGAGACCAGGCCCTGGGAGTTCTGGCTGGCGTCCACGTCCTGGGCGATCTGGCGCTCGTACACCAGCTTCTTGTACAGCCGGCTCGACTTGCCGCCGCCGAGGATCTCGGCCGCCACCGCCAGCTCGGTGTCGCCCGGCTGGTAGGCCGGCGGCGTCAGCCAGCCCATATAGACGCGCGGCAGCTCCACGCGGTCGCGCACGACCACGCGGCGCTCGCTGGTGATCGGCGGCGTCGTCACGCTGGGGCGCGCCACCGGAGGGCTGCGCTTGAAACTGCCGAAGTAGCGCTCGACCAGGGCGCGCGTCATGGCCTTGTCGATGTCGCCGGCGATCACGATGCTGGCGTTGTTCGGCCCGTAGTAGCGCTGGAAGAACTGGCGCACGTCGTCGAGTTTCGCGTTCTGGATGTCGGCGTGCGAGCCGATGATCGAGGCGTAATACGGATGGCCCTTCGGGAACAGCGCATGCGCCAGGGCTTCCTGCACCAGGCCGTAGGGTTCGTCCTCGACGGTTTCGCGGCGTTCGTTGCGCACCACGTCCTGCTGGTTGGTGAGCGCCTTCTGGTCGAGCACGTCGAGCAGGTAGCCCATGCGGTCGGCGTGCACCCACAAGGCCAGCTCCAGCTGGTTGGAGGGCACGGTGTCGTAGTAGCTGGTCTGATCATAGCCGGTGCCGCCGTTGCTGTCGGTGGCGCCGGCGCCTTCCAGCAGGCGGTCGGCCATGCCGCGCGGGATGTGGCGCGTCTGCGCGAACATCATGTGCTCGAACAGGTGGGCGAAGCCGGTCAGGCCGGGCGCTTCGTTGGCCGGGCCGACGTGGTACCAGATGTTCACTGCCACGATCGGCAGGCGCCGGTCTTCGACCAGGATCACTTGCAGGCCGTTGGGCAGGGTGGTTTTTTCGAAAGCGACGGTGGGCAGAGGCGGCGGCGCGGACTGGGCGCCAGTGGGTGGAGCGAATGTGGTCATCATCAATATCAGGGCGAGCAGCCGGCAGTATCTCATGTGGTGCTCCTTCTGTGGCGCTCAGTGGCGACTCGGTGGCAACTCAGTGACAGTTGCCGCGTCCGTGGTCGGGCGTGGCGCCCGCCGGCACCCGGCTGGGATCGGCCGGCAGGAAGCGCCATGCGTAGGCGCCGTCCAGCAGGCGCAGCTCCAGCACGCCGTCGTAGCTGGCTTCGCGCACCTCGCTGTTCGGCGTGAACTGCAGGAAGGGCGTGGCATAGGCGCCGCCGGTGCCGACCACGAACTGGCGAACGCCCCTGGCGCGGTCGAGCCGGCCGTCGGCATCCTGCGGCGCGAAGCGTTCGTAGTCGTGATCGTGGCCCGACAGGACCAGCTCGGCGCCGGCCGCATGCAGCAGCGCGAAGGCGTCGCGCAAGCGTCCCTGTTCGCGGAAGTGGCCGCCCGAGGTGTACAGCGGATGGTGCCAGAAGGCGAGGGTGCAGGTGGCCTTCTCGCGCGCCAGCGTGTCGCGCAGCCAGCCGATCTGCTCGGCGTGCGCCGCCCCTTCCAGGTTGCTGTCGAGCGACACCACCAGCCAGCTGCCGAGCCGCAGGCTGTACCAGCTCTTTCCTTGCGGTTTGGCCCGTGCGCCGAAATACGCGAAGTAGGGCGCGGCGCCGGGCGTCGCATATTCGTGGTTGCCGGGCGTGGGCCAGGTGCGCTCGCGGAAGCGTCCCCAGGTCGGGTGGTAGCAGTTCTTGAACTCGGCTGCCCTGCCGTAGGGATAAGTGTGGTCGCCCAGCGACAGCACGGCGGACCTGGGATTGGCGCGCAGCAGCGGTTCCACCAGCCTGGCGGTGGCGGCGGCGCCCGACCAGCGCGTGTCGGGGTGCTTGCAGCGCGCGATGTCGCCCGCCGCATACACGGTGTACGCGGCGGTATCGGTATCGGCAGCGGCCTGGGCACATCCCGGCCCGGCGGCTGCAAGCAGCGCCAGGCCGCCCAGCAGGCGCGGCGCCATGCCAGTCATCGAGGCTTGCCTGCCTACTCGATGAAGCGCAGCAGGCCCTGCAGCGCATGCGCCACGGTCTGCTCGCGCACCGCCTTGCGGTCGCCCTGGAACACCAGGCGCTCGGTATAGGTCGTGTCGCCGCGCGACCAGCCGAAACAGACCGTGCCCACCGGCTTGCCCGGCACCGCGCCGGTCGGCCCGGCGATGCCGGTGGTCGACACCGCGACGTCGGCCGTGCTGTTGGACAGCGCCCCCTCGGCCATCTTGCCGGCCACTTCCTCGCTCACCGAGCCGAATTGCGCGATGAGCGCGGCCGGCACGTCCAGCAGCTCGGTCTTGGAATTGTTGGAATAGGTGACGAAGCCGCAATCGAACCAGCCGGTGGAACCCGGGATTTCGGTGATTGCCTGGGATACGCCGCCCCCGGTGCAGGATTCGGCGGTGGCCAGCACCAGGCGCTTGGCCTCGAGCGCCCGGCCAACTTTCGTAGCAAGATCTAGGATATCGTTCGTCACGTGAAGCTCCTTTGAATGCGGTTGACCCTGCGGTGAACCGATGAGCAGGCCGAGGCCGATGTGGCGCACGCGAGCGGCGCGCAGTTTATTCTAGCGCGGTCCGTGCTGCACTGACACAGAAAGCGTGCACTTCAAGCCGCATGCATGTTTTACCCGGTGTGCATATGGTTGAATAGTGAAAAGTTCCGTGCGACATGACACGAAGTCGTCGGCTATGCTGTTTGCGCCGCCGCGTCCGGCCGGTGGCATCTGTATTGACAAATTCGTTTGACGTAGGACCTTGGAGGCCGCATGACCCATCGCCGTTCGATCCGCAGCAAGCTGGTGCGGGCGGTGATGACCACCACGTTCGTCGCCTTGCTGGTGTCGGTGGCGATCATCATCTTCTACGACCTGCGCAGCTACCACCGCAGCCTGCTGAACGACCTCGCCACCCAGGCGGAACTGGTCGGGCACATGAGCTCGGCCGCGCTGAGCTTCGACGATCCGCGCCTGGCCAAGGAGAACCTGGCGCTGCTGCGCACCCGCCCCCAGGTGCGCGCCGCCGCCATCTACGACGCCAACGGCGAGCTGTTCGCTTCCTACCAGGCGGCCGGCGAGGCGAGCGGGCTGCCCGAGCGTCTGCCCGCCGCCCCCGCCAGCGATCGCGACAAGCTGGTCATCCACCACCGCATCGTCGAGGACGGCGACGCGCTCGGCACGGTCTACCTGCGCGCCGAGAACCAGCTGCTGGCGCGCACGGTCGACTACCTCAGCATCGCCGCGGGGGTGACGCTGCTGGCGATGTTGGTGGCCTACCTCCTGATGCGCCGCATGGGCCGGGTGGTGACGGCGCCGATCGTGGCCATCACCGAGATCGCGCGCGACGTCGTCGCCACCCGCGACTACTCGCGCCGCGCGCCGCGCATCAGCAACGACGAGGCCGGGGAGCTGGTCGATTCCTTCAATGCCATGCTGACCGAGATCGAAGGGCGCACGCGCGAACTGGAGACCTCGAGCAGCGAGATCGCGCGCGAAGCGGCGGAACGTTCGCGCGCGCAGCAGGAAGTCATGCGCCTGAACGAGCAGCTCGAGCAGCGCGTGGACGAGCGCACCCTGCAGCTGGCGCTGGCCAACGCCGAGCTGGCCAATGCGATCGAAGAGGCGCGCAGCGCCAACCAGGCCAAGTCGGCGTTTCTTTCTTCGATGAGCCATGAGCTGCGCACGCCGCTCAACGCGATCCTGGGCTTCGCCCAGATTCTCACTTCCGATACGCTGCCCTCGACGATCGAGCAGAAGAAGGAATTCGCCGGCCATATCCTCAAGAGCGGCCGCCACCTGCTCACCCTGATCAACGAGATCCTCGACCTGGCCAAGGTCGAGTCGGGCACGGTGACGCTGTCGATGGAGCCGGTGGCGCTCTCCGACACGCTGCTGGAAACCCGCGCCATGGTCGAGCCGATCGCGGCAAGCCGCGGCGTGCACGTGCTGTTCCCGGACACGCCGGGGGCGGTGGTGCTGGCCGACCGCACCCGCCTGAAGCAGGTCCTGCTCAACCTGCTCTCCAACGCGGTGAAGTACAACCGCGAGGCCGGCGCCGTGGTGGTTACCTGCGAACAGGTGGCCCCGACCCGGCTGCGCCTGTCGGTGCGGGACACCGGCGCCGGCCTCGATGCCGAACAGGTGGCGAGCCTGTTCCAGCCCTTCAACCGGCTCGGCCAGGAGGGCGGCAGCCAGGAGGGTACCGGCATCGGGCTGGTGGTCACCAAGCGCCTGGTCGAGCTGATGGGCGGCGAGATCGGCGTGTCCAGCAGCCCAGGCATGGGCAGCGTGTTCTGGATCGAGCTGGCCACCACCGCGCCGCTGGCGGCGCAGGCGGAGGGCGTGGCCGCCGAGGCGCAGGAAGTCCATACCGTGCCGGACGAGGGAGAACCGCAGCTGATCCTGTACGTCGAGGACAACCCCGCCAACCTGCGCCTGGTGGAAGAGATCGTGCGCTTCCGTTCCGACCTGCGCCTGCTGTCGGCGCACGACGGCCATGTCGGCCTGTCGCTGGCGCGCGCGTACCAGCCGGCGATCATCCTGATGGACCTGAACCTGCCGGGCATGAGCGGCATCGAGGTGCTCAGGCAGCTGCGCGCCGATCCGCTCACCGCCGGCATCCCGGTCATCGCCCTGACCGCCAACGCCATGCAGCGCGACATCGAGCGCGGCATGGCCGAAGGCTTCACCCGCTACCTGACCAAACCGATCGACATCGACAAGTTCACCGACGCGATCAACAGTACGCTGGCCAAAGCAAAACCAGCCGAAAGGAAGGCCGAATGATTTCACTGTCCGACATCCGCCGCGCGCGCATCCTCGTCGTGGACGACGAACCTGTCAACGTCCAGCTGCTGGAATACCTCTTGACGACGACCGGGTACGAGAACGTCTCGGCTACCTGCGATCCGCGCCAGGTGGTGTCGATGCACCTGAAGCATCGCTTCGACCTGATCATCCTCGACCTGCACATGCCGGCCATGGACGGCTTCGACGTGATGGAGGCGCTCAAGCCGCTCGAGAGCGATTCCTGGCTGCCGGTGCTGGTGGTGACGGCCGAGCCGGACAAGAAGCTGGCGGCGCTGGAAGCCGGCGCGCGCGACTTCATCGGCAAGCCCTTCGACACCGTGGAGGTGATGACGCGCATCCGCAACCTGCTGGAAGTGCGCCTGCTGCACCGCGAGTCGCAGGACTACGGGGTGCAGCTGGAGCGCGAGGTGCGCGAGCGCACCGCCGAGCTGGCGCGCTTCCGCGGCGCGATGGATGCGACGCCGGATGCGATCTTCCTGATCGACACCGCCTCGATGGCGATGGTGGACGTCTCGGACGGCGCCTGCCGCATGCTCGGTTTCTCGCGCGAGGCGCTGCTGCGCATCGACCCGGTGGCGCTGGGCCTGGGCACGCGCCAGCTGCTCGAGCGCCACCTGGCGGCCGATGCGCTGGCCCATGGCGGCGCCCCCACCGCCGCGCCCGGCGTCGATGGCGAGGAAGACAAGCCGGAATTCGGCGCGCTGCCCGGCGACATCGTCGAGACCGAGTTGCTGCGCGCCGGCGGGCAGGGCGCGGTGCCGGTGGAGATCAGCTGGAAGCTGCAAGACCTGGGCAAGAGCCGCATGCTGATCGCGGTGGCGCGCGACATCAGCGAGCGCCTGCACGCCCAGGAACGCCTGCGCCACATGGCCAGCTACGATGCGCTCACCGGCCTGCCGAACCGCACCCTGTTCTTCCAGAACCTGCGCGACGCCATCGAGCTGGCGCGCGACAAGAACTGGCGCGTGGCGGTGCTGTGCATCACGCTCGACCGCTTCAAGATCATCAACGATTCGCTCGGCACCTCGCTCGGCGACGAGCTGTTGCGCCAGTTCAGCACGCGCCTGGTGCGCGTGGTGCGCCTGCGCGACACGGCTGGGCGCCTGGGCGGCGACGAGTTCGCCCTGATCCTGACCATGACGCGCGACCAGCAGGAGGCGGTGAACGTCGCCAACGAGATCCGCGAGTCGCTGCGCGCCCCCTTCGACCTGCACGGCCAGCAGGCCGCGCTGACGGCCAGCATCGGCATCGCCATGTACCCGGAAGACTCGACCGAGCCGGGCACCCTGATCAAGTATGCCGACACCGCGATGGTGCGCGCCAAGGAAGCGGGGCGCGACGGCTACCGCTTCTTCACCGCCGGGATGAACGTGCAGGTGCTGGCGCGCCTGGACCTCGAACTGGCGCTGCGCAGCGCGCTCGAGGGTAACCAGTTCGTGCTGTACTACCAGCCCAAGCTGGAACTGAACACCGGCCGCATCTCGGGCGTGGAAGCGCTGCTGCGCTGGAACCGGGCGGGCTTCGGGCTGGTCTACCCGGCCGAGTTCGTGCCGCTGATGGAGGAAACCGGGCTGGTGGTGCGGGTCGGCGAATGGATCGTCGACGAAGCTTGCCGCCAGATCGCGGCCTGGAACGCAAGCGGGGTGCGCGACGTGCGGGTGGCGGTGAACGTCTCGAGCCGCCAGTTCGTCGAAGGCGACCTGGAAAGCGTGATCCGCGCCGCGCTCGACAAGCACGGGGTCGAGCCCGGCATGCTGGAGCTGGAACTGACGGAAAGCGCGCTGATGTCGAATGCCGAGCACACCATCGCCGTGCTGGGCCGGCTGAAGGAACTCGGCATCCGCATTGCGATCGACGACTTCGGCACGGGCTACTCGAGTCTGGCCTACCTCAAGCGCTTCCCGATCGACAAGCTGAAGATCGACATCGCCTTCGTGCGCGACATCGTGACCAACCCGGACGATGCGGCGATCGCGCTGGCCATCATCAGCATGGCGCACAGCCTGCACATGCAGGTGATCGCCGAAGGCGTGGAGACGCGCGCGCAGATGGCGTATTTGCGGCGCAACCGCTGCGACGAGATCCAGGGCTTCCACTTCTCGCGCGGCCTGCCCGCCGACGAGCTGGCGCGCCTGGTACAGGACAACCGCGCCCAGCCCGACCAGCCGCCGGCCCAGGACGACAAGGTGCAGACCCTGCTCATCGTGGACGACGACGTCAACGTGCTGACCGCGCTGCACCGCCTGTTCAGGCGCGACAACTACCGGGTGCTGACGGCCTCCTCGCCGGCCGAGGGTTTCGAATTGCTGGCGCTGTACCGGGTGCAGGTGATCCTGTGCGACCAGCGCATGCCGGTCATGAGCGGCACCGAGTTCCTCAGCAAGGTCAAGGAGATGTATCCGGAGACCATCCGCATCATCCTGTCGGGCTATACCGGCGTGGAGACGGTGCTCGATTCGATCAACCGCGGGGCGATCTACCGCTTCTACACCAAGCCCTGGCACGACCTGCAACTGCGGGAGAATATCCGGCTGGCGTTCCGGCACTACTGGCTGACCTACGGGCCGTATGACGACCGCAAGGTGCCGCGCGAGGATGTGGAGAAAACGGGCGCGGTCAGCTGAAGTGATCCCACCCGCTCAGCTTGAGATCGAGCGGCATTCCCTGAGCATCCACGAAGCGCAGCCCTGGCGCCGCCTCGATTCGGCCAACGCGGGTGACAGGCGTGCCGCTGACCCGTCCGGCTTCCAGCACCGCTTCCCGGTTTGCTGCCGGCGCCGTGAAGCACAGCTCGTAATCGTCGCCGCCCGCCAGCGTGAAGCGGCGCCGCAGTTCGAGCGATTGCCGCGCCAGCACCGGCCCGGCCGGCAGCGCGTCCACCTCCAGCGTGGCGCCGACCTTCGAAGCCGCCAGGATGTGCCCGAGGTCCCCCACCAGCCCGTCCGACACATCGAGGGCCGCATGCGCGACCGGCTGCGCCGCCAGCGCCAGGCCCAGGGCCACGCGCGGCGCCGGCGTGTGCATGCGTTCGGCCGCCTGCGCGTGATCCTCGTCGGGCAGCGCCACTTCCGCCAGGTAGCCGGCCAGGGCCAGCCGCGCGTCGCCCAGCGTGCCCGAGATCCAGATGTCGTCTCCCACGCACGCCGCATCGCGCCGCAGCGCATGCCCGGGGGGCAGCTCGCCGAACACCGTGATGCAGATGTTCAGCGGGCCCTTGGTCGTATCGCCGCCGATAAGCTCGCAGCCCTGCGCGTCGGCCAGCGCGAACAGCCCGCGCGAGAAACCCTCCAGCCAGCTCGGGTCGGCGGCGGGCAGCGCGAGCGCCAGCGTGAAGCCGACCGGGCGCGCGCCCATCGCCGCCAGGTCCGACAGGTTCACCGCCAGGCTCTTATGGCCCAGATTGACGGGATCGGCGCCGGCGAAGAAATGCCGGTCCTCGACCAGCATGTCGCTCGAGATCGCCAGCTGCATGCCGGGGGAGGGCGTGAGCAGGGCGCAATCGTCGCCGATGCCCAGGTCGGCCCGGCCGGGGCGCTCGCGCTTGAAGAATTGTTTGATGAGGTCGAATTCGGAAAGCATCTGCGCATTGTAATCGCCCCCTTTAACTAGAAGCTGGGCTAATGGCAGAGCTTGAATTATTAGCAAAACTTATATATCCATGACTGCCTGTTGAAAATACGTAGCCTTTGTCAACTGTTCGTCTGATAAAATTGGAGGTTCCCCTCTAGTTTCAGGAAGGCTGCCCGGCATGGACTCGTCATCGGACAAGAAAGAAGAATTGCGTCAACAGCTGCGCGCAGCAGCACTCGAATATCACCAGATTCCCCGCCCCGGCAAGATCAGTGTCACCCCGACCAAGGGCCTGCTGAACCAGCGCGACCTGGCGCTGGCCTACTCGCCGGGCGTCGCCGCCCCTTGCGAGGAGATCGTCAAGGACCCGGCCAACTCGTACAAGTACACGGCGCGCGGCAACCTGGTCGCCGTGATCTCGAACGGCACCGCCGTGCTCGGCCTGGGCAACATCGGCCCGCTGGCCTCCAAGCCGGTCATGGAAGGCAAGGGCGTGCTGTTCAAGAAGTTCGCCGCGATCGACGTGTTCGACATCGAGATCAACGAGAACGACCCGGACAAGCTGGTCGACATCATCGCTTCGCTCGAACCGACCTTCGGCGGCATCAACCTGGAAGACATCAAGGCGCCGGAGTGCTTCTACATCGAGCGCAAGCTGCGCGAGCGCATGAAGATCCCGGTCTTCCACGATGACCAGCACGGCACCGCCATCATCGTCGGCGCCGCCATCCTGAACGGCCTGAAGGTGGTCGGCAAGGATATCAAGAACTGCAAGCTGGTGGTCTCGGGCGCCGGCGCGGCCGCGCTGGCCTGCCTCGACCTGATCGTCGACCTCGGCTTCCCGCTCGAGAACATCTTCGTCACCGACCTGGCCGGCGTGGTCTACAAGGGCCGCACCGAGCTGATGGACGAGGACAAGGCGCGCTTCGCCCAGGATACCCCGCACCGCTCGCTGCTTGATGTGATCCCCGGCGCCGACATCTTCCTGGGCCTGTCGGCAGGCGGCGTGCTGAAGCAGGACATGGTCGCGCAGATGGCGCCGAACCCGCTGATCCTGGCGCTGGCCAACCCGAACCCGGAGATCCTGCCGGAAGACGTCAAGGCGGTGCGCAGCGATGCCATCATCGCCACCGGCCGTTCGGACTACCCGAACCAGGTCAACAACGTCCTGTGCTTCCCCTACATGTTCCGCGGCGCGCTGGACTGCGGCGCGACCACCATCACCCGCGAAATGGAAATCGCGGTGGTGCACGCGATCGCCGACCTGGCCCACGCCGAGCAGTCGGACATCGTGGCCTCGGCCTACGGCATCGCCAACCTGTCCTTCGGCCCGGAGTACCTGATCCCGATGCCCTTCGATCCGCGCCTGCTGACCCACATCGCCCCGGCGGTGGCCAAGGCGGCGCAGGACGGCGGCGTCGCCACCCGGCCGATCGCGGACCTGGCCGCCTACGCCGAGAGCCTGCAGCAGTTCGTGTACCGCAGCGGCACCTTCATGAAGCCGCTGTTCTCGGTGGCCAAGGCCGCGCCGATGGAAGCCAAGCGCATCGTCTACGCCGAGGGCGAGGACGAGCGCGTGCTGCGCGCGGTGCAGGTGGTGGTCGACGAGAAGCTGGCGCGCCCGATCCTGGTCGGCCGCCCGGCGGTGCTGGAAAAGCGCATCGAGAAGTTCGGCCTGCGCCTCAAGCTCGGCCAGAACGTGGACGTGATCAACCCCGACTACGACGAGCGCTACCGCGACTACTGGCAGACCTACTACGAGATGGCCAAGCGCAAGGGCGTGACCGTCGACCTGGCCAAGATCGAGATGCGCCGCCGCCACACCCTGATCGGCGCCATGATGGTCCACAAGGGCGACGCGGACGGCCTGATCTGCGGCACCTACGGCACCACCCAGATGCACCTGCACTACGTCGACCAGGTGCTGGGCAAGCGGCCGGCGTCGAAGGTGTACGCGGCGATGAACTTCCTGATCACCCCGGACCGCCAGCTGGCCATCGTCGACACCCACGTCAACGAGAACCCGAACGCCGAGGAGCTGGCCGAGATCACCGTGATGGCGGCCGAGGAGATGGAACGCTTCGGCATGCAGCCGCGCGCGGCCCTGCTGTCGCATTCGAACTTCGGCACCTACAACAGCGAATCGGCCCGCAAGATGCGCGCGGTGCTGCCGCTGGTGCAGCAGGCCAAGCCGGGCCTGGAAATCGACGGCGAGATGCACGGCGACACCGCGATCGAAGCCAAGGTGCGGATGAAGATCATGCCGAACTCCAGCTTGAGCGGCGACGCCAACCTGCTGGTGATGCCGAATATCGACGCCGCCAACATTTCCTACAACCTGGTCAAGAGCGCTGCCGGCAACGGCATCGCGATCGGCCCGGTCCTGCTGGGCTGCGCACGTCCCGTGCACATCCTGACGCCGTCGTCGACGGTGCGCCGCATTGTCAATATGACGGCCTTGTGTGTCGTGGATGCAGTGTCGCAGAGGTAAGTAAGTACCAACAAACCGTGAAACGCACGCCTGGCGCAGCACCTTGAGCTGCGTCAGGCGTTTTTGTCTCAAGACTTCACTATTTGTCTTCGCTCAAATACAACGGTAACAATCCGTAAGCGGGCGCCGGGTGGCATACTTTTCAAGGCATAATGTCGAGATAAAGTGTTGCATTTATTGCAGCACTCTCTACCGTGTCAAGGTAGACAACTCCTCCTCTCTGATACAATCCCGGCTTTCCTGAGTCTGGCTGCCTGCAAGACCATCTTCAAGAACCCAAGAATATGCAAACAACGAAAAGAGCCCTGATCACTGGTATTACCGGCCAGGATGGCGCCTACTTGGCGCAGATTCTCCTGGAGAAGGGTTACCACGTGACCGGCACCTTCCGCCGCTCCAGTTCGGTCAACTTCTGGCGCATCGAAGAGCTCGGCATCGACAAGCATCCGAACCTGGCGCTGGTCGAATACGACCTGACCGACCTGTCCTCGAGCATCCGCCTGATGGAAAGCAGCCAGCCCGACGAGGTCTACAACCTGGCGGCGCAGAGTTTCGTTGGCGTGTCCTTCGAGCAGCCGGTCACCACCGCCTCGATCACGGGCCTGGGCGCGGTCAACCTGCTCGAAGCCATCCGCATCGTCAATCCGAAGATCCGCTTCTACCAGGCCTCCACCTCCGAGATGTTCGGCAAGGTGCAGTCCATTCCCCAGGTCGAAGAGACGCCTTTCTATCCACGCAGCCCCTATGGCGTGGCCAAGCTGTACGCCCACTGGATGACCGTCAACTACCGCGAGTCCTATGGCATCTACGGTTCCTCGGGCATCCTGTTCAACCACGAGTCGCCGCTGCGCGGCCGCGAATTCGTCACCCGCAAGATCACCGACTCGGTCGCCAAGATCGTCCTGAACAAGCTCGACGTGCTCGAACTGGGCAACCTCGACGCCAAGCGCGACTGGGGCTACGCCAAGGAATACGTCGAAGGCATGTGGCGCATCCTGCAGGCCGACGAACCCGATACCTTCGTGCTGGCCACTAACCGTACCGAGACCGTGCGCGACTTCGTCAGCATGGCCTTCAAGGGCGCCAACATCGACATCGAGTTTGCCGGCGAAGGCGAGAACGAAGTGGGTCATTGCGCCCGTACCGGCAAGGCCCTGGTGCGCGTGTCGCCGAAGTTCTACCGCCCGGCCGAAGTCGACCTGCTCATCGGCGATCCGTCCAAGGCCAGGCGCGTGCTGGGCTGGGAGCCCAAGACCACGCTCGAAGAACTGTGCCAGATGATGGTCGACGCCGACCTGCGTCGCAACGAAATCGGATTCTCGTTCTAAGATCATGGAACGCATGGCCACCGACGACATCCCGGCCTTCATCGGCGGGAGGGAAGGCGAGGGACGCCGCGCGCTCATCACGGGCCTGCGCGGCTTCACCGGCTATTACATGGCGCAGGAGCTCACCGCGGCCGGCTACCGTGTCTACGGCACCGTCATGCCGGGCGAGGAGCTCGGCCCGGACATCCATGCGGTCGACCTGTGCGATCGCGACGCCGTGGCGCGGATGGTCGACGAGGTGCAGCCCGACGTGGTCGCGCACCTGGCCGGCATCGCCTTCGTGGCCCATTCGGATGCCGAACTGATCTACCGCGTCAACGTGGTCGGCACGCGCAACCTGCTCGAAGCGCTGGCCGCCGGCAAGCACCGCCCCACCAGTGTGCTGCTGGCCTCCTCGGCCAACATCTACGGCAATGCCAGCGTGCCCGTCATCGACGAGAACGTGAGCCCAAGCCCGGCCAACGACTACGCCGTCAGCAAGCTGGCCATGGAATACATGGCGCGCCTGTGGATGGACAAGCTGCCGATCACCATCGCGCGCCCGTTCAACTATACCGGCGTGGGCCAGACCGACAACTTCCTGCTGCCGAAGATCGTGTCCCACTTCCGCCGCAACGAGAAGCGCATCGAGCTGGGCAACCTGGCGATCGCGCGCGACTTCTCCGACGTGCGCATGGTGGCGCGCGCCTACCGCCGCCTGCTGGCCGTGGCGCCTGCCGGCGAAGCCTTCAACGTCTGCTCCGGCAGTTCGCACTCGCTGGCCAACCTGATCGACATGATGAGCGAGATCGCCGGCTACCACATCGACGTGCACGTTAACCCGGCATTCGTGCGCGCCAACGACGTGCTCACGCTGTCGGGCAGCAACAGCAAGCTCACCGCCGTCATCGGCCAACTCGACCCGACGCCGCTGTCCGAGACGCTGCGCTGGATGTACCTGGCGTGAGGGGCGGCGGTCTCACCGTCGGGCTCGGAACGACCATGATCGAGCCGGGCCTGACCGGCGGCCGCCTCGACGGCATCGGCGTCTATACCAGCGCACTGATGCGGCACCTGCCGCGCACCGGCTGCAGCGTCGTCCCGTATTCCTGGCCGCGCATCCGTTCGAAGGGGCAGGGCATCAGCATCGGCCAGCCCATGCCGCAATCCTTCGAAACCGCTTCCCTGGTCGACCTCGCCACGCCTGCCGCGCACCGCGTCCACATGCCGGCCGACCTGTTCCATGTCACCGATTACCGCATCGTGCGCATGGACTGCCCGGTGGTGGCGACCCTGCACGACGCATTGCCGATCAAGTACCCCGAATGGTGCAACCCGCGCCTGCGCAGCCTCAAGAACTGGCTGCAGCGCAAGGCCGCCGCCAAGGCCGACCACGTCATCGCGCTGTCGCACTTCGCGATCGACGAACTGGTCGAATGCTTCGGCGTGAACCCGAACCGGGTCTCGGTTGTCTACTGCGGCGTGGACGAGGAATGGCTCGAGGCGCCCGACGCGGAGGCGATGGCAGCTACGCTTGCACACTACAAACTGCGCCCTGGCTATTTCCTCACTGTCGGCACACTGCAACCGCGCAAGAACGTCGGCCGCCTGCTCGATGCCTGGCTGACGCTGCCGAAGGCCCTGCGCGACGAGCGCGCGCTGGTGGTGGTCGGCGCGCGCGGCTGGCGCTGCGAAGCGCTGGTCGCCCAGCTCCAGGCGGCGCAGGCCAATGGCGAGAACGTGGTCTGGCTCGACAAGCTCACCGACGCCCAGCAGCTGCGCCACCTGTATGCGGGCGCCGGCGTGTTCGCCTTTCCTTCGCTGTACGAGGGCTTCGGTATCCCGGTGGTCGAGGCCTTCGCCTCGCGCGTCCCGGTGGTGGCGTCGAACGCCAGCTCGCTGCCCGAAGTGACGCAAGGCGCCGCACTCGAGGTCGATCCGCTCGACACGGGCCTGCTGGCCAGCGCGCTGCAGACGCTGGCCAACGACGCCCGCGAGCGCGCGCGCTGCATCGCCGCCGGCCGCACGCGGGCCGAACAACTGACCTGGCACGCTACCGCACGGCAGACTGCCGAGGTGTACCGTGCGCTACTTTCGCAGTAAGCTTCCAACATGCGTGTCCTTCATTTCTACAAGACGTACTATCCGGACTCCCTTGGCGGCATCGAACAGGTGATCCGCCAGCTGTGCGTCGGCACGACGCGCCTGGGCGTTAACAATACCGTGCTGTCGCTGTCGCGCCAGAAAGACCTGGCGCCCTATACGCTCGATGGGCACACCGTGCACCGCGTGCCGCAGAACTTCGAGATCGCCTCGAATGCCTGCTCGCTGCAGGCGATCGGCGCGCTGTCGCGCATGGCGCGCGAGGCCGACGTGGTCCACTACCACTTCCCGTGGCCGTTCATGGACCTGGCGCATTTCATGGCGCGCGTGGACAAGCCCACCGTGGTGAGCTACCACGCCGATATCGTGCGCCAGAAGCACCTGCTGCGCCTGTACCAGCCGCTCAAGTACCGCTTCTTCGACAGTGTCGATGCCGTGGTCGCGGCCTCGCCCAACTACCTGGCTTCCTCGAACGTGCTGCAGCGCTACCACGACAAGACCCGCATCATCACCTACGGCCTGGACAAGTCGACTTATCCGCACGTCGAGCCGTGCCGCCTGGCGCACTGGCGCGCCAAGCTCGGTCCGAAGTTCTTCCTGTTCGTCGGCGTGCTGCGCTACTACAAGGGCCTGCACGTCCTGCTGGAAGCGGCGCGCGGCCTGGACTACCCGATCGTCATCGTCGGCACCGGACCGGAAGAGCAGGCCTTGCGCGAGCAGGCGGCGCGTCTCGGCCTGAAGCACGTGATCTTCACCGGCGGCGTCGACGACGCCGACAAGGCGGCGCTCCTGAGCCTGTGCTATGCGATGGCTTTCCCCTCGCACCTGCGGGCGGAATCCTTCGGTATCTCGCTGCTGGAAGCGGCGATGTACGGCAAGCCGATGATCTCCTGCGAGATCGGCAGCGGCACCACCTACATCAACCAGCATGGCGAGACCGGGCTGGTGGTGCCGCCCTCCGACGCCGCGGCGCTGCGCGGCGCGCTGCAGGCGCTGTGGAACGACACCGAGATGGCGCGCCGCATGGGCGTGCGCGCGGAACAGCGCTACCACGAGCTGTTCACCTCGGAGCAGATGGCGGCCAACTACACCGACCTGTACAAGGAGCTGGTGGCGCGCAAGGCCACCGCGAATGCGCGCGAGAGCGTGGGACTGGCGGGCGTGCCGCCGACGCGATAAGGTTTTGTAGGGTGGGCGGCTTTGCCGCGCACGCGTTCAAATCACTTCAGCATATCGGCGCGATATGCATCGGCCAACTATCACCGCGTGGGCAGGGACCCTGCCCACCCTACGGTGTTTGGCAGTTCTTAAGCCTCAGCCCAGCGCTGCTGCACCGCCCGTACCGCCGGCATCTGTTCGAGGAACAGGTCGACCAGCGCCGGATCGAAATGGCGCCCCTTCTGCTCGCGCAGGAAGGTCAGCGCTTCATCCTCTGTCCAGGCCTTCTTGTATGGCCGCTTCGAGGTCAGCGCGTCGAACACGTCGGCGATCGCCACGATGCGCCCGACCAGCGGGATGTCCTCGCCGCGCAGGCCGTTCGGGTAGCCACTACCGTCGTATTTCTCGTGGTGAGTCAGCGCGATCTGCGAGGCCAGCGCCAGCATGCCGCCTTCGTGCTCGCCGATGATCTCGGCGCCGATCGTCACGTGGCTCTGCATCACCTTCCATTCGTCCGGATCGAGCGGCCCGGGTTTCTGCAGGATGCGGTCCGGGATGCCGATCTTGCCCACGTCGTGCATCGGCGCGGCGTGCAGCAGGTCGTCCGCTTCCACCTCGCTCATGCCCGCAGCGATGCCGAGGATGCGCGAGAAGTGGCTCATGCGGATCACGTGCAGGCCGGTCTCGTTGTCCTTGTATTCGGCGGCCAGGCCGAGGCGCTGGACGATTTCCAGGCGCGTCGCGCGCAACTCTTCCATGCGCACCAGCGACAGGTGGGTGCGCACGCGCGCACGCACGATCGGCGGGCTCACCGGCTTGGTGATGTAGTCGACCGCGCCGGCCTCGAAGCCTTCCAGCTCGTCGGCGGTGTCGGTGAGCGCGGTCACGAAGATCACGGGAATCGCTGCGGTATCCGGGTTCGACTTGAGCGAGGCGCACACTTCGTAGCCGGACATCCCCGGCATCATCACATCCAGCAGCACCAGGTCGGGACGTTCCTGGCGCGCCAGCTCGAGAGCGCGCGCGCCGTCCTTGGCGAACAGCAGGCGGTAGTGGTCCTGCAGGATCTGGCGCAGCAGCTGCAGGTTGCTGGCTTCGTCGTCGACCGCGAGGATCAGCGGCCGGTTGTTCGGTTGGGTCATGCTCGTCAATCCTGTAAAACTTATTCTTCCAGCGTGGCCATCACGGTCTCCAGCTGTTCCAGGGCGGAGTCGAATTCGAAGTCGCCGATCGCGCCCTGGATCTGGGCCACGCGCGGCGCCACCGGATGGCCGGCCAGCGCCGCGGCCAGGCCGGACAGGGCGGCATCGTCGAGGGCGCCGCGGCGCAGCACCTGCAGCAGATCGGAAGAG
>NZ_DKJX01000009.1:0-16327 GCF_002454935.1 Massilia sp. UBA6681 | reverse complement strand
CCAGGCCCGGCGCGCCGTATCGTCCTGGCCCTCGGCGGCGGGGACCTCGGCCGCCAGCGGCTGCGCGGCCCACTCCGCCTCGAGCTCGTCGAGCAGCTTGCGCAGGGTGCCGCGCTCGCGCTGCAGTCCGGCGAGCCGGTCGCTAGAGGCGGCCAGGGTGGCGGCCTGCGCCGCCTGCACGGCTTCGTTGTCGCGCAGGCGAGCCCGGCAGTTGCCGACTTCGGCGCGCAGGTTCGCCAGCATGGCGTGCAGCATGTCCTCGCGGCCATCGTCGCGGTAGGGATGCTGGTGCGAACCGCAGACCGGGCAGGGCGCGTCGTCGTGCAAGCTCGCGCGCAATTGCTCCACATTGGAGGCGCAGGCCAGCTCCGCCGCCGCCAGCGATTTCTCGGCCTGCTGCAGCGCCGCCGTGAGGGCGGGGCCGGCGCCGCGTGCTTCCTCGAGCAGGCGGCTGGCGGCGGCGCGGGCCGTGTCCACCCGGTCGAGTTCGCCAGCAGTGTCGGCATATTCCTGGCGTGTCGTGACCAGCGCCGTCCAGGCTTTTTCGGCGGCGGCGAGGAGTTCGCGGCGCGCATCCAGGGCCTGGCGTTCGCTGTCCAGCTCCTGCGGATCGACGGCCTCGAGGACCGCCATCGCTTCGCGCCGCGCCGTGTCGAGGGCATCGAGGCGCCCGGTGGCGCCTGTCAGCGCCTGGACGGCGGCCTGTTCGTGCGCGCCGGCTTGCCGGGCCTGGCGGCTCACCGTCTCCAGCGCGGTCGCGGCGCCGGCATCGAGCGCGACCGATTGCGCGGCCTGGGCCAGCAGCTTGTCCCAGCGCGGCCACTGGGCCGCCATCGGTTCCAGCCTTGCGTGCAGCGCCAGCCAGCCGGCGGCGCGCTCGCGCTGGCCTTTCGCGGTCTCGTGTTCGGCGGCCTTGGCAGCGTGCACGCTGCGCGCCTGGCGCGCCTCGGCACGAGCCGCTTCCAGTGCGTTGGACGCCTGGCCGTGTGCGGGCGCAAGGGCGGCAATCGCGGCATCGAGCGCCTTGGCAGTGTCGAGCTGGGGCGCCGAGGCACGCAAGGCGCTCTCGGCGGCATCGAGGGCGGACAGGGCGGCGTCGACGTCCAGCACCGCCTGGCGGCGTGCATCCAGCGCCGTCGCGAGCGCACTTTCCAGCTTGCCGGTCGATTCGGCCGCCGCCTTGTGTTCTTCCTGCAGGCGCTGGACTTCCGCTACCTGCGGCCGGGCCGGCTGCACCGCATCGAGGGTGGCGAGGCGCTGGCGCCGCCCGGCCGCCTCCTGCTGCGCGGCCTGGGCCGTCGCCAGGCTTTCCACGGCCTGGGCTTCGCTGCGCTCCAGCTTGGCGGCTTCCTGGTGCCAGCGCAGTTCGCCTTCGAGGGCCGCGCGGCGCGCATCGACCGCTTCCAGCGCCAGCTCGGCATTCACGCGCTCGGCTTCGAGCTTGTCGCGTTCCTCAAGCGGCAGCGGGGCCTGGTTGGCCAGCTTCCCGGACAGGGTCCGGGTGCGTTCCTGTTCGGCCCGGTAGCGCTCGAAGGCGCGCCGGGAAATGTCGCTGTAGATCGTGGTGCCGGTGAGGGTTTCCAGCAGCTCGCCGCGTTCGTTCTCGTCGGTCTTGAGGAAGGCCGAGAATTCGTTCTGCGCCAGCAGCACGGCGCGCGTGAACTGTTCGAAGGACAGGCCGATGCGCTGCACGATCTCAAGCGCCACTTCGGTCTTGGTGCCGCCCAGCGGATCGAGCTCGGGCAGGCGGTGCAGGGTCATCTTGGAGGGCTGTAGCGCGCCGCTCGGCTTGCCGTAGGCGCGGCGCACGCTCCAGCGGGCGCGGTAGCGGATGTCGTCATTGCCGGCGAAGTCGACCTCGGCCCAGGCTTCGGCGGCGCCGCGCCGCAGCAGGGTGCGCGGGTCGAGCGCGGAAACGGTGTCGCCGCCGACGTCCGGCAGCTGGCTACCGGCGCGCTTGAGCAGGCGCGGCGTGGCGTCGTACAGCGCAAGGCACAGGGCGTCGAGCAGGGTGCTTTTTCCCGCGCCGGTGGGTCCGCTGATAGCGAACAGGCCGCTCGAGGCGAGCGGTTCGGTTTCGAAGTCGACCAGGAATTCGCCGGCCAGCGAAGCCAGGTTCTTGCCGCTGATGCGCAGGATCCTCATGCCGCGTCTCCACCCAGGGCCGTGGTGAGCTCGGCGAAGGCGGCCAGCTGCTCGGGCGGCGCCTCGTCACCGAAGCGCTGCGCCCACAGGCGCCGGAAGATGTCGTCCGGCTGCAGCTGGGCCAGCTGGTCGAGGCTCAGGGCTTCTTCGACGCTGTCCGGCGCAGCGTGGCGGCGCGTCGGTTCGATCTTGGCCAGGCGCACCGGCTTGCCGCTGAGCGCCGCTTCGACCCGCGCGCGCAGGCCCGGCTCGGGACCTTCGAGCAGCACGCGCACCTCGAGGAAGGGCTGCTGGTGCGGCGGCGCCTCGGGAAGTTCGAGCGCTTCCAGCGCGGCCAGCACCTCGTCGATCGGCGCCGGCTGGCTCGGTACGCGCAGCAATTGCACCGCGCGCGGCACGGGCAGCGGGGTCACCGACTTCGCGGCTGGGCCGTCGAGCTCGATGCGCAGCACCTGGTGCTGGTAGCCGACCTCGGAGAAGGACAGCGGCAGCGGACTGCCGCAATAGCGCCGGTGCTCGTGGCCGCCGACGCGCTGCGCCAGGTGCAGGTGGCCCAGCGCCACGTAGGCGACCGCCGGATCGAACATCGAGGCCGGCAGGGCCTCGGTGCCGCCGATCACGATGCGGCGTTCGGAATCCTGGGACGACTGGCCGTCGACCATGTGGCAGTGGCCCATGGCGACGATCGCTTCATTCCCCGTGCAGCGCGACTGCGCCAGCGCGAAGGCTTGCCGGTAGAGCACAGTGGTGCCGTGCAGGTAGGGATCCAGCGCCGTCGATGCATCCTCGGCCGCCGCGCGCGGCACGTCGCCCGGGCGCAGGAAGGGAACGGCCAGGCACCATGCCGCCACCGTCCCGTCGCGCCGGCGCAGGGGCACCAGCAGGCGCTCGAGGTCGACGCTGCCGTCCGGCGCGCGCGCAACGTTGCCCACCACGATGGTGCCGTGCGCTTCCAGCAGCGGCGTGGGCGCTTCGAGCCGACCCGGCGAATCGTGGTTGCCGGCGATGACCACGACCTGCAGGTGCGGCACCCTGCTGCGCGCCTGCTGCAGGAAACGGTACAGCTGGCGGTGGGCGGCTGCCGACGGATTGGCGTTGTCGAAAATGTCGCCGGCGATGAGCAGCACGTCGATCTCCTCCGCCGCGAGCGTTTCCACGAGCCAGTCGAGGAAGCACGCATGCTCGTAGGTCCGGTCGAAGGTGTGCAGGGTCTGGCCCAGGTGCCAGTCGGAAGTATGAAGCAGCCGCATGGTTGGAATGGAAAGTCGGGTCGGCGCTCACTATAGCGCAGACTTGCCGTGTCGCCCAAGAAAAGACTGTGTTTTTTTACAGTAGTATTGGTTTGCTATTAAAATAAGGATATGAGCGCGATCAAGCCGGATTTCGAACTTTCTCTAAGTGGCGCCCGAGCCCTGCACCTGGCCGCGCAGGACATGCTGGCGCCGCGCCGCCGCCGTGCCGCTAAGCTTGACGTGCTGGCGGCGATCCGGCTCATGGGCATGCTCCAGATCGATACCATCAGCGTGGTCGCGCGCAGTCCCTACCTGGTGCTGTGGAGCCGCCTGGGCGACTTCGACCCGGGCTGGCTCGACGAACTGCTGGCCGAGGGCCGCCTGTTCGAATACTGGGCGCACGAGGCCTGCTTCCTGCCGATCGAGGATTACGGCCTGTACCGCCACCGCATGCTCGATCCGCAAGCCATGGGCTGGAAGTATTCCGCCAACTGGATGCGCGAGCGCGCCGACGAGGTCGCGGCCCTGCTGGCGCACGTGCGTGAAAAAGGTCCGGTGCGCTCGTCCGACTTCGAGCGCAGCGACGGGAAAGGAGGCGGCTGGTGGGAATGGAAGCCCGAGAAGCGCACGCTGGAAGTGCTGTTCACCGCGGGCCACTTGATGATCGCGCGCCGGCACAACTTCCAGCGCATCTACGACCTGGCCGAACGCGTGCACCCGAGCTGGCACGACGGCTACATGCCGCCGCTGGAGGAGGTGCGCCGCAGCTTCGTGCTGCAGGCAGTGCGCGCCCTCGGGATGGCCAGGGCCGCGTGGATTCCCGATTATCACCGCAC
This sequence comes from Massilia sp. UBA6681, assembly GCF_002454935.1. Classification (NCBI taxonomy): domain Bacteria; kingdom Pseudomonadati; phylum Pseudomonadota; class Betaproteobacteria; order Burkholderiales; family Oxalobacteraceae; genus Massilia; species Massilia sp. UBA6681. The sequence continues at coordinate 12,114 of NZ_DKJX01000009.1, read as the reverse complement.
CCGGCGTCCGCACCCGGACCCGGCGGCGCTGGCGGAGCAGGGCCTGCTGCTGCGCGCACGGGTCGAGGGCTGGCGTGACCCGGTCTACATCCATCCCGAACATGCGATGCTTGCCCGCCAGGCGGAGCAGGGCAGGCTGGCGCCGCGCCTGACGACGCTGCTGTCGCCGTTCGATCCGATCGTCTGGGACCGCCGTCGCGCGCTCGAACTGTTCGGCTTCGACTACAGGCTCGAATGCTATACCCCGGCGCAAAAGCGGCGCTACGGCTATTTCACGCTGCCGATCCTGCGCCGCGGCGCGCTGGTCGGCCGGATCGACGCCAAGGCCCATCGCAAGGCCGGCGAATTCGAACTGCGCAGCGTTCACCTGGAGCCGGGCGTGCGCCTCAGCGAGCGCCTGGTCGAGGACGTGGCGGGCGCCGTACAGCGCTGCGCGCGCTGGCATGGATGCCCCAGGGTGCGGGTGATCCATGCCGTGCCGGAAACCTTCGGCATGCGCCTGGCTGCAGCCTTCGAAGCTTCCGGAACCATCGGGTTGCCGTAATCGTGCTTTGACATCGCAACAACTAAAAAGTCTCCAATGTCCACCGGTCCGGGCTTGCGCCACCTCAAACCCGAGCAGGGGCATCTCTCTACACTACGAGTTCCCAGAGGCCGGCCATAACAATAAAAGCTGCCGCCCACCCCGACAAAAAAGCTTCCCCAGCCAAGACTCGCGGCCCGCGCCAGGCCTCGCCTTGGCGAAGCTATCCTGAGAGGAGACAAGATGCTGACGTCCACCTACACGCTGGTTACCCTGTCCATCGAGCAAGCCAGCGCGCGCATCGGCCTGCAGTCCCTGCTGGAACGTTGGCAACCGGGCGCCTGGCAGCATGCCATGCCGACGCCGCGCGAGGTCAAGCTGGCCTGCGATGCCTTGCGGGTCGCCTTCGACAACTGCTACTGGCGCAAGCTCGACAAGTTCGTGGTGCCGGCCCTGCGCCGCGCCCGCACGGCAGACGACGCAGTTGCCGGACTCCTGGCGGAACTCGATGCCCTGACCCTGGCCGCCATCGAGGCGCGCGCCGACGCCCATGCGGCGGCAGCCGTGCATGACGCCGGCTTCGGCGCCGCGCTGGAACGCTGCTGCAACCTGCTGCTCGAGCGCCTGGAGCGCGAGGAACGCGAGCTGTTCCCGCTGGCGCGCGTCCATGTGCCGAGCGAAGTCTGGTTTGCGATCGCCAACCAGATGCTGGCCCAGGATGCCTGGCAGAACGAGAATCGTGGCTATGGCCCCGGGCAGGTCGCGGCCGGCGCCATGGGCAGGAATCCGGTCAAGCAAGGCGCGGTGTCGTTCCTGCCGCACTATGCCGCGCACTGAGGCGCGCGGCGGACCAGGCACAGACCCAAAGAGAAGCGTCTGACAAAGCCCTCAGGGCAAGGAGCAGCGTCGAAGACAGTACTTTAGTACGGCGAGACGATGCGACGCAGCAATGAGGGCTTTGTCAGGCGCGCGGCAAGCGCCACCATGGTTCTTTGCTATGATGGGGGTTTTGGAAGTGCGATTTCATCATGTTCGAATTCCTTTTCAAGCGGCAGGGTGGCGACAAGCCGGCCGGCGCTTCCGGTGAGAAACCGGGCAGCGCGCCGGCGGCGACGAGCCCGTCCGCGCCGGCTGGCGGGCCGAGGGGCGCGGACGCCGGGGCGCCGACCCCGCGCGAGCAGCAGGCCGAACAGCTCAAGCACCTGAACGGCGACGAGGAAACCGCCGTCGCCTTCATTCTTGCCTCCGAATTCTCCGAACTGCGCCTTGCCGCCGCCGAGCTGGTCCACAGCCGGCCGCAGCTCGAACGCGTGCATGCGGCGATGCGCAATACCGATCGCCGCGTCGCCAAGCTGATGCAGTCGCGCCTGGACGCGATCCGCCACCATGACGCCGAACTGCGCCGCGGCCAGGAAGCCCTGGCGCATGCCAAGGCGCTGCTCGGCGACGAGCTGCTGACCCCGAACCACGTTGCCGAGCTCGACCGCAAATGGGCGGTCATCACCGCGCCGGAACTGGCGCCGGAGTTCGATGCCGTCCGTGCCGAGCTCGGCAAGCGCCTGGAAGACCAGGTGCAGTTGCAGCGCGCCATGATCGACCGCCTGGCCGCGCTGCGCCAGCTCGAGTCGGACGGCCTCGAGGCCGCCGCCTTTGCCGAACGCCTCGACGCCATGTCGCGCGAGCAGGCCGCCGCACTGGTAGCGCCGGGTCACGCCTCGCTGCCGCGGGCGCTGGTGGCGGAAGTCGCCACCGAGCAGGCGCGCCTCGCCGCCAGCCTGGCCACCATCGAACAGGACCGCGCCGCGCTGGCCGCGCGCGAGGCTGCGCTCGCGCAATGGCAGGCCCAGCCGGTGGCGGAGCTGAAGGCCGAACTCCTCCGCAAGGAATGGCAGCGCCTGCCGGCATTGCCCGCCAACGGATCGGGCGCACAACTGCAGGGGCGCTTCGACGAGCTGCTGGCCAGCCTGCCGCAAGAGGCGCCCAAGCCGAAGCAGGAGCCGGCCAGGCCGGCCGCGGCCGCGCCCGCCGTGCCGAAAGCCCCCAAGGCCCAGAACAAGGGCGCCGACCAGCACTTCCTGGACCGGCTCGACGCGATGGAAGCGGCGCTGCAGCAGGGGTCCCTCGGCACCGCCGCCGAACTCGACAAGTCGCTCAAGGAAAGCAAGGACAAGGGCATGCGCCTCACGCCTGCCCAGCTCGAGCGCCTGAACCACGTGCGCGCCGAGCTCAAGCGCCTGTCCGACTGGGCGCGCTGGGGCGGCAACGTCTCTCGCGAAGAACTCATCAAGCAGGTCGAGGGCCTGTCCACCCAGAACCTGGCCATGGGGGAATTGGCCAAGAAGGTCGGCAGCATGCGCGAACGCTGGAAGGCGCTCGACAGCCTGTCGGGGGCCGCGCCGCGCTCGCTGTGGGAGCGCTTCGACGCCGCCTGCACGGCGGCTTACGCGCCGGCCGCCGCCCACTTCCGCCACCTGGCCGACGAGCGCCACGCCAACGCCGCGCGCGGCCAGGCCCTGGTCGAGGAAGCCCAGGCCGAGATCGCTCGCCTGGAGTCGGGCGAGGCCGACTGGAAGCACGTGTCCGGCACCGTGCAGCGCCTGCGCACCGCCTGGAGCCACCTGGGCGCGATCGACCGCAAGGACAAGAAGCGCCTCGACGCGCTGTTCTCCGACGCGCTCAACACGCTCCAGCGTCCGCTGGAAGAACAGCGCAAGGGCGAAATGAGCGTGCGCGAGCAGCTGATCGAAGAAGCGCTGGCCCTCGACCCGCACGACCGTCACGCCGTCGACGCGCTGCGCGAACTGCAGGCGCGCTGGCAGGAGCATGCGCGTGCGCTGCCGCTCGAGCGCAAGGCCGAGCAGGCGCTGTGGCAACGCTTCCGCGCCGCCTGCGACGCGCTGTTCGCCAAGCGCAAGGAGCACGCCCATGCGGCGGACGCCGAACGGCGCGCCCATGAAACCGCCAAGGAGGCGCTGTGCGCGCGTCTCGAAGCCGCCGCGCCGGATGCGACTCCCGCCACCGCCGGCAAGCTGCTGCGCGAGGCGGCGGCCGAGTGGGCGGCGATCGGGCCGGTGCCGCGCGCCCACGAGGCCCGCATCGAGAAACGCTACCACGCCGCGCTGGCGGCGGTGCAGCACCATGCCGACGTGGCGCGCCGCGCCGCCGGGCTGGCGCTGGCCGGCGCCGTGCGCGACAAGCTACGCCTGATCCAGGCGCTGGAAAACGCCATCGTCAATCCCGACGCCCACACCAATCCATCCGACTGGCGCGGGCGCTGGGACGCGCTGCTGCCGCTCGAAGGCGGCTACGAACCGGTGCTGCATGCGCGCTTCGAGACAGCCCTGGGCGCGCTCGAATGCGACCGCAGCGGCCACGCGCGCCAGCTGGAAGCCAATCGCGAGCGCCTGCTGCACGAGTTGCTGCGCCTGGAGATCGCGGCCGGCATCGACAGCGGCGCCGAGTTCGCGCGCGAGCGTCTCAAGCTGCAGGTCGAGGTGCTGCAAAGTTCGCTCAAGTCCGGTCACAAGTCGGGCCACGGCGCGGGGCAGGGTGCCGCTGCCAAGGGCTTGCACGAGCTGCTGGCGCTGCCGGCGCTGCTTGACGCCCGCACCGAACTGCGCATCGAGCAATTGCTGACGCGCTACGCGAAGGACGGACGATGACTGTGCCAATGCGCGCGCCGGCATCGGCCCAAGTGACCGACATCCGCGTGCAGGAAGCGGACTTCGACCTGTCGCGTGAACTCGCTGCCCTGCGCGCGGGCGACGGCCGCGTAGGCGCCGTGGTCAGTTTCATTGGCACCGTGCGCGACCTGAACGAGGGTTCCGCGGTGTCCGAGATGGAGCTGGAGCACTATCCAGGCATGACGGAAAAGGCGCTTGGCGACATCGTGGCCCAGGCCAGGGCGCGCTGGCCGCTGTTCGGCGTGCAGGTCATCCACCGCGTCGGTCCCTTGAAACCGCTCGACCAGCTCGTGCTGGTGGCCTGCAGCTCGGCGCACCGCGGCGAGGCCTTCGCCGCCTGCGAGTTCATCATGGACTACCTGAAGACCGACGCGCCGTTCTGGAAGAAGGAGCAGACGCCGGAAGGAGCGCGCTGGGTCGACGCGCGCGCCAGCGACGACTCCGCCAAGCGTAAGTGGGCTGAAGCTTGAGCTGGCTGGCGGTCGGCGCCGGGGCGGCGATCGGCGCCTGGCTGCGCTGGGGGCTGGGCCTCTGGCTGGGCAGCCTGCACGCCTACGTGCAGGTCGGGACGCTGGCGGCCAACCTCGCCGGCGGCTACCTGGTCGGGCTGGCGCTGGGCTTCTTCAGCGCCTATCCCGGCCTCTCGCCCGAGTGGCGCCTGTTCGCCATCACCGGTTTCCTCGGCGGCCTGACCACCTTCTCCAGTTTTTCCGGCGAATCGGTGCTGCTGCTCCAGCGCGGCGAATACGGCTGGGCGCTGGCCCATACCCTCCTGCACCTGCTCGGCTCGATCCTGTTCTGCGTGGCCGGCTTCGCCACATGGCGCGTCCTGCGCGGCTAGCGGTATTACGGGCTGCTACCCCCTGCATAGATCAATCGTGCTGCTCGAGGAGCGTGATAAGTTTGCGGCTAGTTCATTAACTTGAGGAAACAGCCATGCAAACCGTCCAGCGTCCTACCGCCGCCTTCGTCGGTGCTTCCTGGGGTGCGCTCCTGATCGGCGGCAGCGCTTACCTGATCGGCCTGTGGAATGCCCAGATGCAGCTGAACGAGAAGGGCTATTACCTGACCTTGCTGCTATTCGGCCTCTTTGCAGCGGTATCGCTGCAGAAGACGGTCCGTGACCGCAGCGAGGGCTTGCCGGTGACCGGCATCTATGCCGGCCTGTGCTGGGTGTCGCTGATCTCGGCCATCCTGCTGCTCACGGTCGGCCTGTGGAACGCCACCCTGGCGCCGAGCGAGAAGGGTTTCTACGCCATGTCCTTCGTGCTGAGCCTGTTCGCCGTGGTCGCCGTCCAGAAGAACGTGCGCGACCTCGGCGGCACGCGCCCTGGCGAGCCCAAGGCCGCCATGGAATGAGGACGCGGCTTGCCGTGCAAGGAGAGCTGCGTTGCACATCTTGAAAAGCAGACAGACATCCCAATTTTGCTCCTTAGTTAAGAACACCACTAGGGAGCAATACCATGCGGCAAGACAAACTGACGACCAAGCTCCAGGAAGCGCTGGCGGATGCCCAGAGCCTGGCGGTCGGCAACGATAACCAGTACATCGATCCGGTCCACCTGCTCGTCGCCCTGCTGAACCAGGACGACGGCAGTGCCCGTTCACTCCTGCAGCGCGCCGGCGTCAACGTCGGCGGCCTCGCCAACGCGCTCAAGTCGGCACTCGAACGCCTGCCCCAGGTCTCGGGCACGGGCGGCGACGTGCAGGTCTCGCGCGAGCTGGTGGCGCTGCTGAACCTGGCCGATCGCGAAGCGCAGAAGCGCGGCGACCAGTTCCTCGCCTCCGAGATGGTCCTGCTGGCGCTGACCGAAGACAAGTCGGAGGCCGGCCGCCTGGCGCGCGAGCACGGCCTGGCGCGCAAGGCGCTCGAATCCGCCATCTCCGCCGTGCGCGGCGGCGAATCGGTCAATTCCCAGGACGCCGAAGGCCAGCGTGAAGCGCTGAAAAAATACACCCTCGACCTGACCGAACGTGCCCGGATGGGCAAGCTGGACCCGGTGATCGGCCGCGACGACGAGATCCGCCGAGCGATCCAGGTGCTGCAGCGCCGTTCCAAGAACAACCCGGTGCTGATCGGCGAACCGGGCGTGGGCAAGACCGCCATCGTCGAAGGCCTGGCGCAGCGCATCGTCAACGGCGAAGTGCCCGATTCGCTCAAGGGCAAGCGCGTGCTCTCGCTCGACATGGCGGCCCTGCTGGCCGGCGCCAAGTACCGCGGCGAGTTCGAGGAACGCTTGAAGAGCGTGCTCAAGGAGCTGGCCCAGGACGAAGGCCAGACCATCGTCTTCATCGACGAGATCCACACCATGGTCGGCGCCGGCAAGGCCGAGGGCGCGATGGACGCCGGCAACATGCTGAAACCCGCGCTGGCCCGCGGCGAGCTGCACTGCGTCGGCGCCACCACCTTGGATGAGTACCGCAAGTACGTCGAGAAGGACGCCGCGCTGGAGCGCCGCTTCCAGAAGATCATGGTCGACGAGCCCAGCGTGGAGGCGACCATCGCCATCCTGCGCGGCCTGCAGGAAAAATACGAGCTGCACCACAAGGTGGAGATCACCGACCCGGCCATCATCGCCGCGGCCGAGCTCTCGCACCGCTATATCAGCGACCGCTTCCTGCCGGACAAGGCGATCGACCTGATCGACGAGGCAGCGGCCAAGATCAAGATCGAGATCGACTCCAAGCCGGAAGTGATGGACAAGCTCGAGCGCCGCCTGATCCAGCTGAAGATCGAGCGTGAAGCCGTGCGCAAGGAAACCGACGAAGCGTCGATGCGCCGCCTCGAGCTGATCGGCGAAGAGATCGCGCGCCTGGAACGCGAGTACAACGACTTTGAGGAGATCCTCAAGTCCGAGAAGGCGGCGGTGCAGGGCACCACCCACATCAAGGAAGAGATCGAGCGCCTGCGCCACCAGATGGAGGAAGCCAAGCGCCAGAGCAACTGGCAGCGCGTCTCGGAGTTGCAGTACGGCCGCCTGCCGGAACTGGAGGCCCAGCTGAAGAAGGCCGAAGAATCGGTGCAAAGCGCCGCCGAAGGCGCGGACGGCGAGGCAAGCAAGCCGAAACTGCTGCGCACCCAGGTCGGCGCCGAGGAAATCGCCGAGGTGGTGGCGCGTGCCACCGGTATCCCGGTGTCGCGCATGATGCAGGGCGAGCGCGAAAAACTGCTGCACATCGAGGACGAGCTGCACAAGCGCGTGGTCGGCCAGGACGAGGCGATCGAAGCGGTGTCGGATGCGATCCGCCGCTCGCGCGCCGGCCTGTCCGACCCGAACCGCCCCTATGGTTCCTTCATGTTCCTGGGCCCGACCGGCGTCGGCAAGACCGAGCTGTGCAAGGCACTGGCCGCCTTCCTGTTCGACACCGAGGAATCCCTGATCCGCATCGACATGAGCGAGTTCATGGAGAAGCATTCGGTGGCCAGGTTGATCGGCGCGCCGCCGGGCTACGTCGGGTATGAAGAGGGCGGCTACCTCACCGAAGCGGTGCGCCGCAAGCCCTACAGCGTGATCCTGCTCGATGAAATCGAGAAGGCGCATCCGGACGTGTTCAACGTGCTGCTGCAGGCGCTGGACGACGGCCGCATGACCGACGGCCAGGGCCGCACCGTGGACTTCAAGAACACCGTGATCGTGATGACCTCGAACCTGGGTTCGCACAAGATCCAGTCGATGGACACCGACGAGCCGGGCGTGGTGAAGCTGGCCGTGATGGCCGAGGTGCGCGGCCACTTCCGCCCCGAGTTCATCAACCGCATCGACGAGATCGTGGTGTTCCATGCGCTCGACGAGAAGAACATCGGCGCGATCGCCAAGATCCAGCTGCAAGGCCTGGAAGAACGCCTGGCCAAGATGGAGATGACGCTCGACATCGACGACGAAGCCCTGCAGAAGATCGCGGAAGCGGGCTTCGACCCGATCTACGGCGCCCGTCCGCTCAAGCGCGCGATCCAGCAGCAGATCGAGAATCCGCTGTCGAAGGCGATCCTGTCGGGCCGCTTCGGGCCGAAGGATACGATCCCGGTGCGGGTACGTGGGGGGAACCTCGTGTTCGGCGAGCAGGTGGAGCTGGCCAAGTAAGCATCCGCCCGTCGCACACAACTAAAAAACGGCGCGTCCCGCAAGGAACGCGCCGTTTGTTCATGCGCCCGCGCGTATTGAACTTCTGTCAGGCCGTACGGCGGCGACGGCGCGCCAGGCCCATCACGGCCAGGCCGGCGCCGACGATGGCCAGGGATTGCGGCTCCGGCACCTCGCTGGACCCGCCGTCGGCAGGCTCGACGATGGGAGTGTTGCCGGCGTTGGCGTTGCCGCTGCCAGGAACCACGATGGGGGGCGCCGGGAACAGCGCCGGGTCCAGGGGAGCCGGCTGCGTCGTGACCGGCAGGTTGCCGCCGGTCTCCGCCGCGCCGCCACCTCCCTGGGTGCCGCCGGCCGGCGCCGGATCAGGCGTTTGCACCGGTACTGGTTCGGCAACGGGCGCCGGAGCGGGCGCCGGAGCTGGAGCCGGAGCAGGAGCTGGCGCTGGAGCCGGAGCCGGAGCCGGAGCAGGGACGGGCGCCGGCCTGGTCTCCGCCTGCCATGGGAAGTCCGTCGACAGCAGGCTGCCGACCTTGGCGCCGCCGGCGTTCACGAAGTGCACCTTCAGGTGCGGCGCGGCGAGGTCCGGGCTGCCTTCGAAGGTGAAGGTGAATACCATGTTGTCGGCCAGGTCGACGGCGCCGCCGCTGAAGCACAGGCGGGCGGCACCACCCTTGCCTTTGCCGGCGCAGCCGGAAGCGTTCAGTTCGGCGCTCGACAGCGCCCAGTTGGCGCCGGTCGAGCTGCTCATTTTCACGCCCGAGAAACTCCCGACCGTCTTGATCGCCAGGCCGTCGATGGCGCTCGCAGCGGCCCAGCCGCCGCTGCGTTTGGCGGCGTCGATTTCGAGCCTCAGGACGTTACCAGTAAAAGTCGACGTGAACACGACGCCGTCTTGTGTGATGACACCCGCCGACGCATTGGTTGCGGCAACAATGAAGAGACTGCTGACTGCATGGCGGAAAAGGGCGCGCATAATCACTTTCGATAATTTGTTGAGGTTTTTGACGAATCTGATGATTGCATCATGTCATTACAAATTCGTCTAGTCAACAATTATTTGAGGAAATTGATGATTGAATGCATCCGCGCAACAAGGCCATCCGGAATCCACGTTTTACATCGTGGAATAGAGACTTCGCCTGACGAAATGTGCAGCAAAGCCAGCGCCGTATTCGATTCCCATTCTAAGAAACTTCATGCCACATCATGAAAAGGCATTCGCAACGCATTGAAATTATTGGATAAAAAAATCTTTTAATGTCTTATATAAGAGTTGTTGTGCTGCGCACAAACTGATCTATGATTTACCCAACGGATTCCTTCGCAACTTAGCCTTTCAATCAGGAGAATCAGCATGGCAACTCGTGAACAACAGATCAGTGAACTCCAGCAAGACTGGGAAACCAACCCGCGCTGGAAAGGTGTGACGCGCAACTACACGGCCGAGGATGTGGTCCGCCTGCGCGGCTCGATCCAGATCGAGCACACCCTCGCCAAGCGCGGCGCCGAGAAGCTGTGGGACCTGGTCAACAACGAACCCTACGTGAATGCCCTCGGCGCCCTGACCGGCAACCAGGCCATGCAGCAGGTGAAGGCGGGCCTGAAGGCGATCTACCTGTCGGGATGGCAGGTGGCGGGCGATGCCAACGTTGCCGGCGAAATGTATCCGGACCAATCGCTGTACCCGGCCAATTCGGTGCCGCTGGTGGTGCGCCGCATTAACAATACCTTCCAGCGCGCCGACCAGATCCAGTGGTCCGAGGGCAAGGACGACATCGACTACTTCGCGCCGATCGTGGCCGATGCCGAGGCCGGCTTCGGCGGCGTGCTGAACGCCTTCGAGCTGATGAAGTCCATGATCGATGCCGGCGCCGCCGGCGTGCACTTCGAGGACCAGCTGGCTTCGGTCAAGAAATGCGGCCACATGGGCGGCAAGGTGCTGGTGCCGAGCCGCGAAGCGGTCGAGAAGCTCAACGCCGCGCGCCTGGCGGCCGACGTGATGGGCACGCCGACCCTGGTCATCGCCCGCACCGACGCCGAAGCGGCCGATCTGCTCACCTCGGACGTCGACCCGATCGACCAGCCTTTCTGCACCGGCGAACGCACCGTGGAAGGCTTCTACCGCGTCAAGCCCGGCATCGAGCAGGCCATCTCGCGCGGCCTGGCCTACGCGCCCTTCGCCGACCTGGTGTGGTGCGAGACCGGCAAGCCGGACCTGAGCTTCGCCAAGCAGTTCGCCGAAGCCATCCACGCGAAATTCCCGGGCAAGATGCTGGCCTATAACTGCTCGCCTTCGTTCAACTGGAAGAAGAACCTGGACGACGCGACCATCGCCAAGTTCCAGAAAGAGCTGGGCGCAATGGGCTACAAGTTCCAGTTCATCACCCTGGCCGGCTTCCATGCCCTGAACTACAGCATGTTCAACCTGGCGCACGGCTATGCCCGCCGCGGCATGTCGGCCTTTGTCGAGCTGCAGGAAAACGAATTCGCCGCCGCCGAGAAAGGCTTCACCGCCGTCAAGCACCAGCGCGAAGTCGGCACCGGTTACTTCGACGCCGTGACCCAGACCATCCAGCAGAACCAGAGCTCGACCACCGCGCTGCATGGTTCCACCGAGGACGAGCAGTTCTTCGACGAGAAGAAGGTCGCCTGAGCGCCGCCCGCCATACCTGCCTCTGTGACTTTGCCGCAGCGCCCGCAAGGGCCTGCGGTTTTTTTCATCGGCCCGAGAAATTGCTTTGTAGTGGATAATGGCGCCCATTGCGCCGTCGACTAACACGGCACCGACTCTCTTCTCAGGAATTCCAGCTTATGTTGAGCTACCGCCACGCCTTCCACGCGGGTAATCACGCCGATGTCCTCAAACACTTCGTCCAAGTGCAGCTGCACCTGTACATGAACCAGAAGGACGTCGCCTACACCTATATCGATACCCACTCCGGCGCCGGCGTGTATGCGCTCGACAGCTTCCAGGCCACCAAGACCGGCGAGTACGACACCGGCATCGGCCCGCTGTGGAATGCGACCGACGTCCCCGAGGCGCTCAAGCCCTACCTCGACCTGGTCAAGGGCATGAACCCGAGCGGCAAGATGCGCTACTACCCGGGCTCGCCCTACGTGGCCGACCAGATGTCGCGCCTCGATGACCGCCTGCGCCTGTTCGAGCTGCACCCGGCCGACGTCAAGATCCTGTACGAGAACGTGCGCAAGGCCGAGGCGCACCGGGCCGAGCAGGGCGAGCGCGCCCGCGGCAAGCGCGTCNNGCTGGTGCTGGTCGACCCGCCGTATGAAGTGAAGGACGACTACAAGAAGGTGCGCGACGCGCTGGAAGAAGCCCTGGGCCGTTTCCCGGCAGGCATGTACGCGGTCTGGTATCCGGTGCTGCAACGCATGGAATCGCGCCAGTTCCCCGACAAGCTCGAGCGCCTGCCGGCCAAGGAATGGCTCAATGTGACCCTCACCGTGTCGACTCCGGGGCCGGACGGCATCGGCCTGCACAGCAGCGGCATGTTCATCCTGAATCCGCCCTACACCCTGGAGGCGATGCTGCGCGAAACCATGCCTTATCTGGTGCAGGTGCTCGGCAAGGATGCCGGCGCGCGTTTCACCATCGAAACCGGCACCCAGCTGACCGGCGCCGCTTCCGCGCGCCTGGCCGGCGAAGGACCGCGCGCCCCGGTTGGCAATGCACGCCGCGCCAGCCCGCTGTCGGGCAAGGGCAGCCTGCGCCTGCCAGGCCAGAGCATGGTGCGTGATGGCGAAGAGGCGGCGCCGGCCGCGCCGAAGACGGGTGCGCGCCGCGTCTGGCACCCGGACGGCAGCG
>NZ_DKJX01000012.1:19777-20639 GCF_002454935.1 Massilia sp. UBA6681 | reverse complement strand
GCCGCCTGCCGCGCGGGCCCCGGCCGCTCCGGTTCCGGCAGCCGGGCAGGCGCCGGCCTCGTGGCGCGAGCTGCACGCCAGGTTCGTGCAGGCACCCAACCTGCGCGTGTTCTTCTACGACGCCATGCGCAAACCCGGCAGCGGCGCCTATTTCTATGCGTCGAACGTGCTGGAAACGTGCCGCCGCGCCCTCGAACAGACCCTGCCCGCGTTGCCGGCGCCGCGCAGCGCCGCCGCCGAGGAACTGCTGCGGCGCTGCGATTTCACCCCGGAGGGCTTGGAAGACGCCGAGCGCGAGCTGGGCGCCGCCCGCAATCTCCGCCTGAGCACCGATCCGCTCCTGGGCAGCATGTTCGACTACCTGGCCGCGGATGGGCCGGAGGGACGGGCGCGCATGTTGCTGGCGGCCTTCGAGCAGGGTAACCCGGACGTCATCGCCTCGCTGGTGTCCCCGGTCTTCCATGAACGGGTGCCGGTGCGGGATGAACAGGATTCGACCGCGCGCGGCGTTCCTTTCGGGGGCGCGCTGGTCGCCTGCCGCCTGGGCGCCGACTGCGGGCCGGGGGCGCCGCGCACCCTGGAACTGTGCATGATGCTCGGCTGGTGCGCCGACAGCGTCCCGGCGGCCCTGCAGCAGGGACTGGGCGCCCATTTCGCGGCGCTCGACCGGCTGGCGAGCCAGGTCGTGGACGAGATCCGGCGCCGCGACGCCCGGCGCCTGGTGCCGGCGCCGAGGGATTAAATCGCGATCTGTTGCAGTAAATAGAGGCGCTGATACAGGCCGCCTTCGATCCGCATCAGGTCCTCGTGCGAGCCGGCTTCGGTGATGCGACCGTGGTTCAGCACGATGATGCGGTCGGCC
>NZ_DKJX01000012.1:0-19762 GCF_002454935.1 Massilia sp. UBA6681 | reverse complement strand
GATGGTCGACAGCCGGTGCGCGATCGCGATGATGGTCACCTTGCCGCGCAGTTCCTCCAGCGCTTCCTGCACGATCTGCTCGGTGGCGCTGTCGATGCGCGAGGTCGCCTCGTCCAGCAGCAGGATGCGCGGCTCGCCCGCCAGCGCGCGCGCGATCGCCAGCAGCTGCTTCTGGCCCGAGGACAGGCGCGAGCCGCCTTCGCCCAGCTGGGTCTCGTAGCCCTGCTCCAGCGCCGCGATGAAACCGTGCGCGTGGGCGGCGCGCGCCGCTTGCTCGATGCGCGCGAGCGGCAGGCCGCGTCCCATGTCGATGTTCTCGCGCGCGGTGGCGGCCAGGATGAAGGGGTCCTGCGGCACCAGGCCCACCTCGTTGCGGAAGCGCTCGTTGCCGATCGAGGCCAGCGGCAGGCCGCCGATCTCGATGCTGCCTTCGTCCGCCGTGTAGTAGCGCAGCAGCAGCGAGAGCAGGGTCGACTTGCCGCTGCCGGTATGGCCGACGATGCCGAAGAAGGCGCCCTGCGGGATGTCGAGCGACAGTTCGTGCAGCACGCGCTGGCCTTCCACGTAGGCGAAGTTGACGTCGCGCACCCGCACCGCAGGCGCCTTCGCATCGAACGCCGCCTCGTTGCCGACGCGTCCCTGCGCATGTTCGGTCGCCCCGGCCTCGTCGAGCAGGGTGGAGACGCGCGCGGTGGCGACCACCGCCTGCTGCAGGCCGCTGAACTGCATGGTGATCTGGATCAGCGGCTCGACCACCCGCGCGATGTAGCTGATGAAGGCATACAGCACGCCCACTTCCACCGCGTTCATCTGGCGCTGGCCGAAGCCGTAGATCACGATGGTCAGCAGCACCACGTTGAGCAGGTCGAGGGCCGGGCGCAGCAGGAAGGCGTTGGCCTTCAGTTCGGCCAGGCGCGCCTTGCGGTGCGAGCGGTTGGTGTGCAGGAAGCGCTCGCCGAAGCGCCCTTGGGCATTGCTGGCCTGCAGGACGCTCATGCCGCCGATCGATTCCGCCATCTGGCCGTTGATGTCGCTGCGCAGGGCGCGGGCGCGCGTGACGGCCGGCGCCGACAGGCGCTGGTAGAGCCAGACGATGCCGACCACCGCCGGCACCAGGGCCAGCACCACCAGCATCAGGCGCCAGTCGAGCCAGGCCATGGCGATCATGGTGCCGACCAGCACGATGCTCGAATCGAGCATCACGAACAGCACCTGGATGTACAGGGTCTTGACCGCCTCGGTGTCGTTGGTCACGCGGCTCACCAGCTGGCCGGTGATGGCGCGATCAAAAAAGGCCATCGGCAGGCGCAGCACGTGGCCGTAGACCCATTCGCGCAGGCGCCGCACCGAGCGCATCGCCAGGCCCGACAGGCGGATCAGCTGCAGGTAGCGGATCCAGGACGAGGCCCAGCCGGTAACCACCAGGCCGCCGAGCAGCAGCGACATGCGGGTCCAGTCCAGGTTGCGGGTCAGGAGGTGGTCGTCGATCAGCGCCTTGCCGAGCAGCGGGCCGAGCACTTCGAGGGCGGCGGCGATGACCAGCCAGAACGTGGCCCAGTACAGGTGGCGGCGGTCGGGGGCGGCGGCGCGGCGCAGCAGGCCGGCGGCCTGCGCGGTCTGCGCGCGCATCGGGACCTGGTTGGTATCACTCTGCATCGATGCTGGCCTCCAGTTGTTGATAGCGCCACTGGCTGGCATACCAGCCGTTCAGGAGCAGCAGTTCGTCGTGGGTGCCGGACTCCGTGACGCGGCCTTCGCGCAGCACCACGATGTAGTCGGCCCCGGCGACCGCCGAGAGCCGGTGGCTGGCGATGATGGCGGCGCGTTCGGGCCTGGCCGCGCGCAGCTCGTCCAGGTGTTCCAGGATGCGGGTCTCGGTGCCGGTGTCCACCGCCGACAGGGCGTCGTCGAGCAGCAGCAGCGCACTGTCGGCCAGCAGGGCGCGCGCAATCGCCACGCGCTGGCGCTGTCCGCCGGACAAGGTGATGCCTTTCTCGCCCACCGGCGTATCGTAGCCGTAGGGGAAGCGCAGGATGTCGTCGTGGATCGAGGCCATCTTGGCCGCTTCCTCGATCTCGGCGCGCGAGGCACCGGGGCGGGCCAGCGCGATGTTCTCGGCAATCGTGGCCGAGAACAAGAAGGATTCCTGCGGCACCCAGCTCATCGCCGCACGCAGGGCGTCCAGCCGGTAGTCCTCGAGCGCGTGGCCGGCCCAGGTGACGCTGCCGCGCTGCGGCGTGGCCTGGCGCAGCAGCACCCGCAGCAGGGTCGACTTGCCGGCGCCGGTCGGACCCACCAGGCCGAGGATCTGGCCCGGCTCCACCCGCACCGACACGCCGTCGAGGGCAGGGCGCCCGGCGTCGCCGTAGGCGAAGCCGACACCCTCGAGTACCAAGGGGCCGCGGCCCACCTGTTCGAAGCTGCCGCTGTCTTCGACCGTGAGCGGGGCGTCGAGCAGCGGCTGCAGGCGCGCCAGGCCGGCACGTCCGCGCTCGATCAGCGACAGCACCCAGCCGGCCGCGAACATCGGCCAGATCAGCTGGCCCAGGTACATCGAGAAGCTGGTGAGCGCGCCCACGGTCAGCTCGCCGTTCCAGACCAGGTAGCCGCCCAGGCCCAGGGTCAGGCCGGTGGCCGCGGTCAGGGTCAGGCCGACCGCCGGTTCGTAGGCCGCTTCCCAGCGCTGGGCATTCAGGCTGGCGTCGGCCGCCTTGCCCGCCAGTTCGCTGAACTGGGTGGCGCTGCGCGCTTCCAGGCCGAGGGCGCGCAGGGTGCGCACGCCCGACAGCGATTCCTGCACGTGGTCGTTGAGCGCCGAGAAGCGCTTGAGCGCATCGGCTTCCGCCGTATGCACCTGGCGCGAGATGCGCCAGAACGCGAAGGCCATCAGCGGGAAGGGCAGCAGGGCGACGGCCGCCAGGCGCGCGTCGACCCCGAGCGTCATGATGCCCAGCACCATGACCAGGGTCAGGGTGCCGTCGAAGCCGGCCAGCATCGCCTCGCCGGCCGCCATCTCGATGGCGTCGATGTCGTTGGTGGCGAGCGCCATCAGGTCGCCGGTGCGCTGGCGCTGGTAGAAGCCCGGGCCCTGCGCGGCCAGGCGCGCGTACAGGCGCGTGCGCAGCTCGACGCCGAGGTTGTAGGCGGCCGAATACAGGCGGATGCGCCAGCCGACCCGCAGCACATAGATGGCCACACCCAGGCCGAGCAGCTGGGCCAGCCCGAGCAGCAGCGCGTCCTGGTCCAGGCTCTGCGCCGCCAGGCCGTCGACCAGGGCGCCGACCTTGCGCGGAATCAAAACCGTGCAGATGGCGACGCCGGCCAGCATGAAGGCCGACGAGACATAGGCATGCCAATGACGGCGGACGAAACCGCCGATCAGCCTTGCGAGACTCATGTTGTTCCTTGAGATTGGTGCAGCCCGCGCTATGCAGGCGCATAAAAACGACTAGCGGGCCGAAGCCCGCTAGTGTAGTCGCTTTGCCAATCGGGCGCAGCCGCGTCCGTGCCGCAAGTTTATTTCTTGCGCTTGGACACCGCCGGCGCGGGGACGAGCTTCGGTGCCTCGGCGCCTTCGTCGGTGGCAAGCTCGGCCACTGGCGCTGCGGCAGGGTGGGGGACGGCGGCCGCGCGCGCGGCGCCCTTGCCGACCGCCTTGGCGATGGCTTTCGGTTCGGCGACCGGGACCGGCTCGGCGGCCAGCGCGTCCGTGGCTGCCTCGGGCGCGGCTGCCGGCTCGGCCACCACGACCGGTTCGCTCACGGGAGCGAAGGCCGCCACCGGATGCGCGGCTTCCACGGCAGGGGCAGCTTCTACGGCAGCCTCGACGACGGTTTCGACGGTGGCGGCCGATGCGGACTGGACCTCGGCGACGCCGCGCTCGACCACTTCCACGGTCTCGATGGCCTGTGGCGCCGACAAGCCCTGCGGACGCACGGCATACGGGCGCACGCCGGCGGCGATGCCGAGCAGCTCGCGGCCATACGAGAACAGGCTGCGGAACCCTTCCTCGGCCTGGCCGCCAAGGCTGAGCACGTCACGCGGATCGCGCGAGTTTAGCAGTGCGAAGGAAGCGCCGAGCGAACGCTGGACGGCGTCACGCGAGACCGCCATATTGAGGGCGGCCACGCGGCTGGCGCTCTCGAGCGTCTGGCTGGCGATGGCATTGAAAAAATCGAACTGCGCGTCGAACTGGGCCTTGCGTACTGCGGAAAACTGGTCGCTGATTGAAGTCATGAGATTTCCTTGTCAGTCATTTTATGGCGCACTGCAATATAACTAGTGTAGCCATGAATGGCCGGTGTTGCAAACCACTTATTTTGTTCTTTAGTTATAGAAATCTTGCGCTGCAGCATTATCAGGTCTTGCGGATTTTGCTTGACCGTCCAGTCTTCCAGGAAATCGTTACAATCGGAGGGACAAAAGGAGGAGCGCATGGATCTCGTGATTCGCAACGCCACCCTGCCGGACGGCAGCCACGGCATCGACATCGGCATCAACGGCGAACGCATCGTGGCCGTGGAAAAGCGCCTGGGAGCGCAGGGCGCGCGCGAGATCGACGCTGGCGGCGACCTGGTCAGCCCGCCCTTCGTGGATGCGCACTTCCACATGGATTCGACCCTCAGTTACGGCATGCCGCGGGTGAACCGCAGCGGCACCCTGCTGGAAGGGATCCGCCTGTGGGGAGAGCTGAAACCCCAGCTGGCGCAGGAGGCGATCGTCGAGCGGGCCTTGCGCTATTGCGACTGGGCGGTGGCGCGCGGCCTGCTGGCGATCCGCACCCACGTCGACGTCTGCGACGACCGCCTGCTGGCGGTCGAGGCGCTGCTGGAGGTGAAGAAGCAGGTGGCGCCCTACCTCGACCTGCAGCTGGTCGCCTTCCCCCAGGACGGCCTGCTGCGCAGCCCGGGGGCCTTCGACAACCTGAAACGCGCGATCGCGATGGGCGTCGACGTGGTCGGCGGTATCCCGCACTTCGAGCGCACCATGGCCGACGGAGCGGAATCGATCCGCCTGCTGTGCGAGTTCGCAGCCAGGCAGGACCGGCGCGTGGACATGCACTGCGACGAGACCGACGACCCGATGTCGCGCCACATCGAGACCCTGGCGGCCGAAACCCGGCGCCTCGGCATGCAGGGCCTGGTGGCCGGATCGCACCTGACCTCGATGCACTCGATGGACAACTATTATGTGAGCAAGCTGCTGCCCCTGATCGCGGAAAGCGGCGTCGCGGCGATCGCCAACCCGCTCATCAACATCACCCTGCAGGGACGCCACGACACCTACCCGAAGCGGCGCGGCATGACCCGGGTGCCGGAACTGCTGGCGGCCGGTGTCGACGTCGCCTTCGGCCACGACTGCGTGCTCGACCCCTGGTACGGCATGGGTTCCGGCGACATGCTGGAAGTGGCGCACATGGGGCTGCACGTGGCGCAGATGACCGGGGTGGAGGCGATGCACCAGTGCTTCCTGGCGGTGACCGAGACCCCGGCGCGCATCCTCGGCCTGGAGGGCTACGGGCTGGCGCCGGGCTGCTGGGCCGACCTGGTGCTGCTGGACGCCGGCTCCACGATCGAAGCGATCCGCCTGCGCGCGGCGCGCAAGCTGGTGCTGCGGCGCGGCGCAGTGGTGGCCGAGGCGCCATCGGCCCGGGTGAGCCTGCACCTGCCCGGACGGCCCGCCGCCACCGATTTCCGGATGCTGCCACAGGCTGCCAAATGATCGCTCAAAAAGCTGCGCACGATTCGTGTAATCGATGACAATTTGCGGCTAGAATAGGTCGCTTTCGAGTTCGGTACCTGTTCCCGACAGCCGTGAAAGACATCCAGATCCGCCCCGCCGGCGAGCACGATTTCGATGCGATGTGGAGCATCTTCTGCTCTCACGTCGCGGCCGGCGAAACCTATCCCTTTACCACCGCTACCTCGCGCGAGGACGGCCATGCCTACTGGCTCGGCCCCGAGGTGACGGCTTTTGTCGCGACCAGCGGCGCGCGCGTGCTCGGCATGTACCGCCTGGTGCCGAACCAGGTCGGGCGCGGCCACCACGTGGCCAATGCGTCCTACATGGTCAGTCCCTCGGCGCAGGGGGCCGGCGTCGGTCGCATGCTCGGCGAGCATAGCCTGCTTGAAGCGCGCCGCCTGGGCTACCTCGCCATGCAGTTCAACTACGTCGTGAGCACCAATACCGCCGCCATCCGGCTGTGGAAGAAGCTCGGTTTCTCGATCGTCGGCACCCTGCCCAAGGCCTACCGCCACAAGCGCCTCGGCTACGTGGACGCCTACGTCATGTACCAGCTGCTGCAGGACCCGGACCACTGGCCGACGGTGGACGCGTGACCCGCCATCCTCTGGAGGTCCTGCGCACCGAACGCCTGCGCCTGCGCCTGGCGGAGCCGGGCGATGCCGCCGTGTTCCTGGAACTGTTCAACGACCCCGTCTTCATCGAGCATATCGGCGACCGCGGCGTGCGCACCCTCGAGGCCGCGGCGAAGTCGATCGAGGACGGGCCGGTGGCGATGCAGCGCGCGCGCGGCCATTCCATGTACATGGTCGAGCTGCTCGCGCAGGGCGCGGCCGTGCCGGTCGGCCTGTCCGGCCTGATCAAGCGCGACGCGCTGGAAGACGTCGACCTCGGCTACGCCTTCCTGCCGCGCCACCGCGGCCAGGGCTATGCCTTCGAAGCCGCCCGGGCCGTGGTCGCGCACGCACGCGCGCTCGGCATCCCGCGGCTGGTGGCCATCACCACACCCGGCAATGCGGCCTCGATCGCGCTGCTGCTCAGGCTGGGAATGTGCTTCCAGGGAACGCGGGTCGTGGTGGCGGGTGAGCCTGAACTGAACCTGTACGGCATGGATCTTCCGTAGGCGCGCTAGCGCACCTTGTGCGGCAGGGCGGTGGTGGTAGGATTGCCTGCACATCCGTCCACCAACCGATCAAGCGAAGCACCGATGCCGATCACCGAGCCACGTCCCGATGCGCCGTTTTTCATCGTCCTCAACGCCGGATCCGGTCATTCCGAGACCGACCTGCGGCGCTCGACCATCGAAAGCGTGCTGGCTTCCGCCGGACGCAGCTGCACCCTGGAACTGGTCGACGATCCGGCCGAACTGACGGCCAAGGCGCACAGCATGGCGGCGCGCGCCACGGCCGAAGGCGGCATCCTGGTGGCGGCAGGCGGCGACGGCACTATCAACACGGTGGCGCATCAGGCCGTGCTGGCGGGCTGCCCCTTCGGCGTCTTGCCTCAAGGAACATTCAACTATTTCGGCCGCACCCATGGCATTCCGGAAGACCTGGCCGAAGCCGTGTACGCGCTGCTGCGCGCGAAGCTGCAGCCGGTGCAGGTGGGCCTGCTCAACAACAAGATTTTCCTCGTCAACGCCAGCGTCGGCCTGTACCCGAAACTGCTCGAGGAGCGCGAGCACGACAAGCGCCAGTACGGGCGCAGCCGCGTCGTCGCCTTCTTCTCGGCCATCAAGATCGCGCTGCGTCCGCACCGCCACCTGCGCATCACGCTCGAGCTCGACGGCAAGGAACGGCGCCTCCGTACCACGACCTTGTTCGTAGGGAACAATCGCCTGCAGCTGGAGCAGGTCGGGATGCGCGATGGCCTGATCGAGGCAGTGGAGGACGGGCAACTGGTCGGCATCGCCCCCAGGCCCATGGGCAAGCTGGGCCTGCTGCGCCTGCTGGTGCGCGGCATGCTGGGGCGCCTGGGCGACGACGACGAAGTCGAAGCCTTCGCCTTCAAGCGCCTGCTGGTGCGCACGCCCTCGGTCTACGGCCGCAAGCGCATGAAGGTCGCGGCCGACGGCGAGGTGGAGACGATGGCGATGCCGCTCGAGTTCCGCGTGCTGGAAGGGCGGCTGCTCCTGATGACGCAGGGACCGTCGCGCAAGGAAGCGCGGCCGGCCCCCGGCGAGGCCGAAGCCGCCTAGTTCACGCGTAACAGGCGGACCCCATAGATATCGAAGCGGTTCGACGGTCCCGTGAGGCCACCCGCCGCGCTGAAGCTGCTGTTGCTGTCGAGATAGCTCATATTGTAGAAGTCGCTCATCTCGACGCGGTAGCTGCCGCGCCCCAGGCGCGCAGCCAGCGGCGTCGAATACACCGTCGGCGTATCCGCCTTCGCCAGCGGCGCATGCGGCAGCTGCACCACGCCCTGCGCCACGATCCGGCCGCGTCCGTCCTTCACGGCCAGCCACTTCACGCCGCCGCTGATCCCCAGGTTCACCTGGTTGGCGGCATTGTGGTAACGCACTTGTACCTGGTAGTTGCCGGCGGCCGGAATGGCGATGCGTTCGACGGCGAAGCGGTCGCCGGGCTGGCCCCAGGCTTCCAGGCGGGGAGCCGGGAAGCGCGCGTTCGGCGCAGCGAGTTTAAGGTTGGAGACGGTGCGCGGATCGGTGACGGCGACCTCGATGCCCGCGTCGACGCAGCGCGGGGCGCTGTGGTGGCTGCGGTTGCCGCTGGCGGTGGAGCGTGCCTCCACCGCATAGCAGCCGAAGGCGCTCGCGGATCGATCCAGCCAGCTGCCCGCGGGCAGGCCCTCGGCCACGCGCTTGCCGTCGCGGTACACGCTGTAGCTCACGCCCTGTTCCCCCGGGGGGACCGCGATCTGCAGCGTCACGCCCTTGGCGTCGCGCTTCAATGCCGTGATCGCCGGCTCGCGCGGACCGAAGGTGGCGCCGCCGTCGGCGTACGGATCGTCCTTCACGCGGCGGATGTCCTGCCGTCCGGGCGTCAGCCGGCCGAGCACGATCTCGACCTGGTTCCGGTCCTGGAGCCGCGCAAGGGGAATCCGGTCGCCGCTTGCCTGGCCATTCACCAGGACCTGTTCGACCAGGTAGTAGCCGTCTTCGCGGCTTGCCGCCGGCAGCCGCAGGCGTACGTCGACGCGCTTGCCGTGCAGGCGCAGATCGTGCAGGGCGATCTCGTTCGATGCCGCGAACATCTCGCGGCGCAGCTTGGCGGTGACGAAGGGGCGCAAGGCCAAGGCATCGTCCTGGAGCGATACCCCGAACACTTCGCCCACCACCATGCCCAGATAGGCTCCCACGGACCACAGCTGGCGCCTTGAGTTGATCACCGGCCCGATCAGGTTCGGCTTGCGTTCGTCGAGCAGCAGCGGCTGGCCGGACAGCCACTCGAGGTTCTCCATGTTCGACATGTTGAGCGCCGCGCCGCGCATCAGCGAGTCGTAGGCCGCATCGGCCACCGCCACGTTCTTCGCGTGGGTGGCCGCCCGCAGCCCATAGCCCGTGACGAAAGGCCACAGCGCCCGGTTGTGATAGACCGGCATGCCCGGCTGCTGCGGCCAGATGACCGGCGCGCCCATCGGTCCGTGCGGGTAGCGCGCCAGGATCGAGCGCGCGCGCTCCTCGCTGGCGACGCCGCTGATGATGGCGAGCGACTGGCCGAGCCAATCGAACTTGTGCATCGGCGCACCGTCGAGGTGGCCGGCCGTCAGGCTGCTGTACATGCCGGCATCGTCCAGCCAGAGCTGCGTGTTGATGGCGCGGATCAGCGCCTCGGCCCACTTCGCGTAGCGCTCCGCCCTGGGCTGGTCGCCTTGCTCGCGCGCCAGGGTCGATGCCAGCTTCAGGGCCTGATAATGGCCGACGTTGGTCGACAGCGACTTCGAGGTCGACATGAAGGCCAGCTCGTTCGGGACCCACGCGGCGTAGCTCTGGTCGCGCCAGTCGAGGAAGGACTGTTCGCCCAGGTACAGGCCGGTCTTCGCGTCGAACGCGGCGATGCGGTCGTTCTCGATCGTGTTGGAGAGCGCCTGCAGCGCGCGCCGCGCGAACGGGGCGCGCTCGGCGGCGGGCAGGGCGCGCAGGGTTTCCTCGGCCGCGAAGGCCCAGGTGACGCGGTCGGTGCTGACCGGCCAGCTGCCGCCGCTGCCGGTGTCCTGCACGATCTGCAGGCCGTCCTCAGTTGCGTAACCCTTGCCGGCAACCTGCGGCGCGATCGGCACGCCCTTGCGCCAGCCGGACAGCTTGAATTCGAGCGAGTTGCGCACCCGCTGAGGGTCCAGCAGGGCCAGGCCCAGGTCGGCCGCATACGACAGGTCGCGCGTCCACACGTAGTGCCACTTCTCGCCGGTCGCGAAGCACTCGCAGGCAATGGCGGCGCCGCCGTTGTAGTTGCCGTCGCGGATCTGGCTGACCGCGTCCAGGCGCATCTCGGAACCGGCCAGCGCGAACAGGGCATCGAAGGCCAGGTTGCCGGTGCGGATGCGCGGCAGGCCGGGCTGCTCCGCGTATTCGCTGTGCTGCGGCCCCGGGTCGCGCAGGCTCAGAGTGGTGGAGTGGGCATAGCGCCGCAGCTCGGCGCCCGGGTCGGGCGAGGAAAAGCGCGCAGTTTCCTGCTTGCCGTCCCAGGTCGGGAAGTCGAGCGTCGCGACAGCCTCGCGACCGGCGTGCGGATCCGGTGCGCTGGCCGCCTGCGGCGTCTCCAGGCGCAGCACGCGCAAGCTCGGCGCGGCCGGGTTGGAGGTGTCGACCGTGAAGCGATAGGTGCCGGTCTGGCGCACGAACAAATAGTCTTCCGGACCGGCCTGGGTGTCCAGCCGGTAGGGTGTGCCCGGCGCCACCGTCACGCTCTGGTTGGCGTCAAGCACCCACTCGTCGCTCCAGTCGCGGCTGCCCACCTTGAAGGCATGGTTGCCGGGACTGACCAGGATGTCGGCTTCGTAGACGCCCTGGCCCTTGTGGGCGAGGGCGTTGTCGGTACCCCAGCCGTTGAAGGCGCCGCGGATATACAGTTCCTTGTCCTGTGCGCTCGCGCCCAGGCAGGCCAGGAGGGCGGCGGTGGCCAGCAGGCTGCGCTTCATCGTGCCGCCTCCAGTTCGAGGATCAGGCTTGCCTTCGCCGGCAGGCGCAGCTCCTTGCCCAGTTCGAAACGCTTGCCGCTCAGGACGTCGACGCCGCCCGCCACGCCGGCCAGCATCTCGCGGAAGCGGTAGGTGTCGAGCACCATCTCCTTCGGGTTGTTGTTGAAGGCGACCAGGACTTTCTTATCGCCGTCGTAGCGGAAGTAGACATAGGTATTGTCACGCGGACCGTAGTGCATCAGCTTGCCGTGGTGGATGACGGACTGGCCCTTGCGCCAATTGGCCAGCTTGCGCACCAGCTCCTGGGCAGCGCGCTGCTGCGCGGTGAGGCCCTTGCCGGTGAAGGCATCGATCCGGTCGCCGGCCCAGCCGCCTGGGAAGTCGCGCCGGTAGCTGGCGTCGTCGCGTTCCCTGGTGGCGCTGGTCATCAGGATCTCGTCGCCCGTGTAGAGCTGCGGGATGCGCGGCATCGTCATCAGGAACACCATCATCATCCGGTAGCGGTCGAAGTCTTCGCCCACCACGCTCCAGATGCGCGAGACGTCGTGGTTCGCCTCGAACAGCACCAGGTTGCCCGGTTCCGGGTACAGGTAGTCGAGCGAAAGCGTTTCATAGACGTCGGTGAAGACGTTGCCGCCCTTGTTGTCGCTGAGTGCCGTGCGCATGGCTTCGGCCAGCGGGAAGTCCATCAGGCTCGGGGTGGAGGCCGAATAGCCGTCGAAGTTGTCCTTGCCGCGCTGCCAGCGCGCCACCACCGGTACCAGCTTGCTCCATTCTTCGCCGACCAAGTTCAACTTGGGGTACTCCGCCATCAGGCGCCGCGTGTATTCGCTCAGGAAGGCGCCGTCCGAATAGCCGAAGGTGTCGATCCGCAGCCCCGAGAGGCCTGCGTACTCGATCCACCAGATGTTGTTCTGGATGAGGTAGTTCGCCACCAGCGGGTTCGACTGGTTCAGGTCGGGCATGCTTTCGACGAACCAGCCGCGCGTGAAGTTGTCGGCGTCTTCCTTCGAGGCGTACGGGTCCTGCACGGCGACGCGGTGGTGCTGGGTCGGGACGAACTTGCCGCCGTAGTTGACCCAGTCCGGGGTCGGCAGGTCCTTCATCCACCAGTGCGAGCTGCCGATGTGCGACAGCACCACGTCCTGGATCAGGCCGATGCCGCGCTTCTTCGCCTCGTTCGACAGGCGGCGGAAGTCCTCGTTGCTGCCATAGCGCGGATCGATGCGGTAATGGTCGGTGGCGGCGTAGCCATGGTAGGAGTAGGCCGGCATGTCGTTCTCGACCAGCGGCGTCGGCCACAGCTGGGTGAAGCCCATCCCCTGGATATAGTCGAGGCGGTCGATGATGCCCTGGATGTCGCCGCCATGGCGCCCCGAGCCGTTCGCGCGGTTCGCCTTCTCCAGCGTGTTCGGGGTACTGTCGTTGCCCGGCTTGCCGTTGGCGAAGCGGTCCGGCATCACCTGGTAGATCGTGTCGCGGCTAGTGAAGCCCTGGCGCTGCGCCGAGCCGGGCTCGCGCGCCAGCAGCTGGTAGGCATAGGCGGCCTGGCGGCCCGCGCCCTTGAACACGATGTCGAACTTGCCCGGCCGCGCGTCCTGGCCGATCTCGAGGTCGATGAACAGGTAGTTCCTGCTCGGTACCCGGGTCACCGAGGCGATGCGCACGCCCGGATAGGCGAGGGAAGGCTCCAGGTCGGCGATGCGCTCGCCATGCACCATCAGCTGCAATCCCTTGTGCTGCATGCCGGCCCACCAGAACGGCGGCTCCATGTGGGAGATCGCGGGGGACTGGGCCTGGGCGGCGAAGGGGCTCAGGGCGGCGCTGCCGACCAGCAAAGTAGCGAAGAAAAGTTTCATGGGTGTCTTGGGCTTCTCTACGCCACCTGTATGCAGCTTGAATACACCTTGCGTAGTCAGACTACAGTTTGCCGCTGAATCAGGAGGAAAGAGTGTTGCCGCGCTTGGTTGTGTTGCGGCGAGAATACTATGAAGCGACTACGTGGTACAAATACATTGCCTGTTCAGAATCTAGTCAAAGTACAGATTCGCTTATGCGAAAAATTTTTCCTTGGGGAATTTTCTTGGTCCTCTACCACCCTGCAGCCTGCAGGTACGCACCGACATGGTGCATCTTTCACACCGGATGCCGCCTAAAAGTGCATTTGTAGTCCGACTACAGCAGCTTATATGCACTCTTGTAGCCCAAATACAACGAAAAAGACGTGCTGTGCTGCCGATTTTCTGAAAAACATGCCATTATCGTAGTAACAAGCAACTCCCGTTGACAGTGCATCTAGTTTTAATACAGAATCCTTGGCAGAACGTCCAAAAACGTTTGCTTGAGGCTGGCGTGCAGCTGCCTGTCGCGCTGTAGTTTCGGGAAAAAATTATTGTGTCTTTATTGAGGGGACAAATGAATATCTTCGCAACCAAGCGCGCTGGTGAGCCGGCCCGCCTTGCATTCCAGCTGAGCCCGGTTGCCGCCGGCTGCGCAGTCTTCCTGTCCGTCTTCGCGGGCAGCGCCTACGCGCAATCGACCGCGCAGGACAACACCACCACGACCACCAGCGCCACCTCGAGCGTTGCCACCCAGCCGAATTCGGCCGAGCAGGCAGCCACCGCCGCCGAGCCGACGCCTGCCGGCGCCACCGCGAACGTCCAGCCGGGCGTCGCCACCGTGCAGGTGACCGGTATCCGCCGCGGTATCGAAGCGGCGATTTCGATCAAGAAGAATTCCACCTCGATCGTCGAAGCCGTTTCGGCCGAAGACATCGGCAAGCTGCCGGACCAGAGCGTCGCCGAATCGATCGCGCGCCTGCCGGGCGTGTCGGCCCAGCGCGGCCGCAGCTCGGGCAAGGCATCGGACATCTCGGTGCGCGGCCTGTCGCCGAGCTTCAACGGCACCCTGCTGAACGGCCGCGAAATGGCCTCGACCGGCAATGCCCGTTCGCCTGAGTTCGACCTGTTCCCGGCCGAACTGATGGGTTCCATCGTCATCTACAAGACCCCGGACGCCAGCGTCGTCGGCCAGGGCCTGGCTTCGACCATCGACCTGCGCACCGTGCAGCCGCTGGACTTCGGCAAGCGCACCGTCGCCGTCAGCTACAAGAAGAGCCGCCTCGGCGTGAAACAGCGCGACGGCCTGCCGGAAGGCGACGGCAAGCGCGCGACCCTGTCGTACATCGACCAGTTCGCGAACCGCACCATCGGCGTGGCAGTGGGCTTCACCCGCTACGAGGAAATGGGCGGCGGCCAGTCGAAGTTCAACTCCTGGGGCACCGCCGACATGACCTACAACGGCGCCACCGTCAAGGTCCCGAACGGCTTCGGCTACGACACCGAGCAGAACATGCACAACCGCGACGGCGCCTTCGCCTCGCTGCAGTACCGTCCGAACAAGAACTTCAAGTCGACCGTCGACGTGTTCTACTCGGCAGGCGAGACCGGCCTGAAGAAGACCGGTTTCGAAGCCGGCGTGGCCGGCAATGCCGGCGGCGCCTACGAGCTGCCGCACGTGCTGAGCCAGGCTACCGTGGCCAATGGCGTCGCCACCAGCGGCACCATCACCAACTGGAAGGGCGTGGTGCGTAACCACTACGAAGGCGCGGAAGACGACCTGAAGACCATCGGCTGGAACAACGAGCTGAAACTCGGCGAGTGGACCACGATGGCCGACCTGACCTGGTCGAAGGCCACCAAACTGGGTTCGCGCTACGAGACCACCGCCGGCACCCTGCCGGGCCAGCAGGATTCGCTGCGCTACACCGGCTTCAACGGCGCCAACGTCACCGAAGTGAAGTACACCCCGGGCCTGAACTACGCCGACCGTGGCGCGGTCAAGCTGACCGACACCATGGGCTGGTCGGGCGGCGCGGCCTCGCCGCAGGCCGGCTACCTCGGCCAGCCGTACGTCGAGGACGAAGTCAAGGCGCTGCGCCTGTCCGCCAAGAAGGCGGTCGAGTGGGGTCCTGTGGTCGGCACCACCTACGGCTTCAACCTCACCATGCGCGACAAGGAGCGTACCGGCCAGGACGGCCGCCTGATGATCATCGGCGGCAACCCGAACGGCGCCGCCGACGTGCCGGGCAGCGCAGTGGCGCAAGCCGGCGCCTCGGGCTTCAACGTGGTGTCGTGGGATCCGCGCGGTTCGCTGGGCACGGTCTACGAACTGGCACCGAAGGTCGACGCCGACATCCTGAACAAGTGGTGGGACGTCAAGGAACGCATCTGGACCGGCTACGCCATGGGCGACCTGGAAGGTGAGCTGTTCGGCCTGCCGTACCGCGGTAACGCCGGCATCCAGGCGATCTACTCGGACCAGACCGGTGGCGGCTACCAGGTCGACAGCGGCCGTTGCAAGGGCAATACCCCGACGTCCTGCCCGGGCATGCGCGTCACCGACAGCTCCACCTACTGGGACTTCCTGCCTAGCCTGAACCTGTCCTTCGACCTCGCGAGCGACCAGAAGGTCCGCGTCGGCCTGGCCAAGGTCGTTTCGCGCGCCAACCTGGACGACCTGCGCGCCGGCCAGAACGTCACGCTCAGCAACCAGCAGGGCGTGTCGGTCCTGACCAGCAGCGGCGGCAACCCGCAGCTCAAGCCGTTCCGCGCCAAGGCCTTCGACCTGTCGTACGAAAAGTACTTCGGCAACAAGGGTTATGTCAGCGCTGCCGTCTTCTACAAGAAGCTCGACACCTACATCTTCCGCATGGCGCGCGACTACGACTTCGCGCAGACCATTTCGCCTGAAACCACCCTGCCGCCGGGCGGCGGGACCATCGGCCGCTTCACCCAGCCGATGAACGGCGATGGCGGCAACCTGTACGGTTACGAGCTGGCGATCAACCTGCCGTTCTCGATGGCGAGCCAGTACCTGGACGGCTTCGGCGTGATGCTGAACCACTCGGATACCAAGAGCAGCATCGACCTGCCGCGCGAAGGCTTCGCCAACGTGACGGGCAGCGCGATCAGCATCCCGCTGCCGGGCCTGTCGCGCAAGGTCAGCAACCTGCGCCTGTACTACGAGAAGAACGGCTTCCAGATCGCTGCCGCGGCGCGCAAGCGTTCGAGCTTCCTGGGCCAGGTGTCGGACTACCAGGACAATGCGCAGCTGACCTTCATCAAGGGCGAGACCGTGGTCGACCTGCAGGCGTCGTATGAAATCCAGAGCGGCTGGCTGAAGGGCGTGAGCCTGTTCGCCCAGGCGCAGAACTGGAACAACGCACCGTTCCTGGAGTTCACCGACGACGAGAACAACCCGACCAACCGCGTCGACTACGGCCGTACCTACCACTTCGGCGCCAGCTACAAGTTCTAAGCTGAGCTGAACTGAGGTAAAGTAACGACCCCTGCCGGGCATCCGCCCGCCAGGGGTCGTTGTTCGTCAGACCCACCGGGCATTGCATATGAGTACAGAACCAATCAAGGACATCGTCATCGTCGGCGGCGGCACCGCCGGCTGGATGACCGCGGCCGCGCTGTCCACCGTCCTCAACGGCCGCTACAACATCCGCCTCGTCGAATCGGACGAGATCGGCATTGTCGGCGTCGGCGAAGCGACCATCCCGATGATCCAGCGCTTCAACCGCGTGCTCGGCATCGACGAGAACGAATTCATGCGCGAGACCCAGGGCAGCTTCAAGCTCGGGATCGAGTTCGTCAACTGGGGCAAGCTCGGCGACCGCTACATGCACGGCTTCGGACGCCTCGGCCAGGACCTGGCCACGCTGCCCTTCGACCAGTACTGGAACAAGATGCGCCGCGCGGGCAAGGCCGCGCCGCTCGAGGAATACTCGATCACGCGGATGGCGTCGAAAGCCAACAAGTTCATGCCGCCGCGCTTCGACGTCCCGAATTCGCCGCTGCGCGACATCGGCTACGCCTACCACTTCGACGCCAGCCTGTACGCGAAATTCCTGCGCAAGCTGGCGGAGTCGCGCGGCGTGGTGCGCATCGAAGGCAAGATCACGCGCGCGACGCTGCGCGAGCCGGACGGCCACGTCGACGCGGTCGAGCTGGAAAACGGCACCCGCGTGGAGGGCGAGCTGTTCATCGACTGCTCGGGCTTCCGCGGCCTGCTGATCGAACAGACCCTGCAGACCGGCTACGAGGACTGGACCCACTGGCTGCCCGCCGACCGCGCGCTGGCCGTGCCCTGCGAATCGGCGCCCGTCATCACGCCGTATACCCGTTCGACCGCGCACAAGTCGGGCTGGCAGTGGCGCATCCCGCTGCAGCACCGCACCGGCAACGGCCACGTGTACTGCAGCCGCTTCATCAGCGACGACGAGGCCGCGGCTACCTTGCTGGCCAACCTGGACGGCCGCGCGCTGGCCGAGCCGCGCCTGATCCGGTTCCAGACCGGCATGCGCAAGCTGGCGTGGAACCGCAACGTGGTGGCCCTGGGCCTGGCCAGCGGCTTCCTCGAGCCCCTGGAGTCGACCAGCATCCACCTGATCCAGTCCGGCATCCAGCGCCTGCTCGACTTCTTCCCGGACCGCGGCTGGAGCGCGATCGACCGCGACGAATACAACCGCCAGTCGCGCTTCGACTACGAGCGCATTCGCGACTTCATCATCCTGCACTACCACCTGAACCAGCGCACCGATTCGGCATACTGGAAGGAGTGCGCGAACATGGCGATTCCGGACACGCTGCGCCACAAGATGGCCATGTACCGCTCGCACGGCCGCGTGGTCCGGGTCGACAACGAGCTGTTCTCGGAAGTCGGCTGGATCCAGGTCTTCGAAGGGCAGAACATGCCGATCGACGGCTACCACCCGCTGGCCGACGCGCAGTCGGACCAGGACATTGCCGAGTACCTGGAGAGCGTGCGCGAAGTGATCGCCAAGTGCGTCGACGTCATGCCCTCGCATAACGACTACATTGCCAGGATGTGCGCGGCCAGGAAAATGTAGCGCTTACCCTGTATCATTCGCGGCCCCATGCGTGAAGGCGCATGGGGCCGCCGTTTTTTTCCACTTGGTAAAAAAACACCCCCGTTCCAAATAGTGCCCGCCCTCGCTGCGCGAGAGAGTAAACTGCGGCTTCAGTATCAACTTTGAAAGTTTTGCCATGTCTGACACCCCCCTCCCGAACTTTGCCGACCTCGACCTCTCCGCGCCCGTATTGAAGGCGCTGAAGGACGTCGGCTACGAAACGCCATCGCCGATCCAGGCCGCGACCATTCCGCTGCTGCTGGCCAACCGTGACGTGCTCGGGCAGGCCCAGACCGGTACCGGCAAGACCGCCGCTTTCGCACTCCCGATCCTGTCGCGCATCGACATCAAGCAGGCCACGCCCCAGGCGCTGGTGCTGGCGCCGACGCGCGAACTGGCGATCCAGGTGGCCGAAGCCTTCCAGAGCTACGCCGCCCACATCAAGGGCTTCCACGTGCTGCCGATCTACGGCGGCCAGAGCTACGGCCCGCAGCTGTCGGCCCTGCGCCGCGGCGTGCACGTGGTCGTGGCCACCCCGGGCCGCGTGATCGACCACATCGAAAAGGGTTCGCTCGACCTGTCCCAGCTGAAAACGCTGGTGCTGGACGAAGCGGACGAGATGCTGCGCATGGGCTTCATCGACGACGTCGAGCACATCCTGCAGCAGACCCCGCCGGAGCGCCAGACCACGCTGTTCTCGGCCACCATGCCGCCGGCGATCAAGCGCATCGCCAAGACCTACCTGCGCGATCCGCAGGAAATCACGGTCGCCGCCAAGACCGGCACCAACGCCAACATCACCCAGCGCTACTGGCTGGTGGCGGGCATGCAGAAGCTCGACGCGCTGACCCGCATCCTGGAAGCGGAACCCTTCGACGGCATGATCGTGTTCGCGCGCACCAAGCTCGGCACCGAAGAGCTCGCGACCAAGCTGCAGGCACGCGGCTTCGCCGCCGTCGCCATCAACGGCGACATGGCCCAGCAGGCGCGCGAACGCACCATCGAGCAGCTCAAGAACGGCAAGATCGACATCCTGGTGGCGACCGACGTCGCCGCCCGCGGCCTCGACGTCGAGCGCATCAGCCACGTGGTCAACTACGACGTACCCTCGGACCCGGAGAGCTATACCCACCGCATCGGCCGTACCGGCCGCGCCGGCCGCAGCGGCGAGGCGATCCTGTTCATCACGCCGCGCGAGCGCGGCCTGCTGAAGGCGATCGAGCGCGCCACGCGCCAGCCGGTGGCGCCGCTGCAGCTGCCGACCGTGAAGGCGGTCAACGACGTGCGCATCGCGAAATTCAAGGAGCAGATCGCCAGCACGCTGGCCGAAGGCGGGCTGGAAGTGTTCCGTTCGCTGATCGAAGAGTACGAGCGCGAACAGAACGTGCCGGCGGTGGACATCGCTGCCGCCCTGGCCAAGCTGGCGCGCGGCGACCAGCCGCTGCTGCTGGAAAAACCGGACCGCGAGGCGCGTCCGGAGCGCGCCGACTTCGTGCCGCGCGAGCAAGTTGCGTGGGAAGACCGTCCTGGACAGGCACGTCCGGCGCGTCCCGTGCGTGAACCGCGCGAACCGGCATTCAAGAAGGAGCGCGTGGTGCGCGAAGCGGAACCGGGCATGGCGACCTTCCGCATCGAGGTCGGCCACCAGCACGGCGTCAAGCCGGGCAACATCGTCGGCGCCATCGCCAACGAGGCCGACATGCCGGCCAAGTACATGGGCCGCATCGAGATCTACGACGACTACAGCACCATCGACCTGCCGGACGACATGACGCAGGAACTGATCGACCACCTCAAGACCGTGTGGGTGGCCGGCCAGCAGCTGAACATGACGCGCGACGGGCTGGAAGCGCCGATCGCCGCGGCGCCGAAGAAGAAGTTCTTCAAGAAGGACGCGGGCAAGAAGCCGCATCGTAAAGGCTGACGCGCTCTAGATTTTCGTAGCGTGGGCGGGTTTCCCGCCCACGCGGTGATAGTTACCGC